>NZ_NFKB01000087.1:0-6990 GCF_002160175.1 Faecalibacterium sp. An192 | reverse complement strand
GATACATCCCCACCAACGACAAGATGGAGACCGCCATTCCTGGGGTCTATGCTGCCGGCGATATCCGAGTCAAACAGGTTCGCCAGGTAGCTACCGCTGTGTCTGATGGGGCCATTGCAGCCATAAACGCTTCTATGTGACAATAAATATTGTTGTGTCTGGCAAATTGCCGCTGGATTACGATTATAAAACTCCCCAGAACCGCTTCATGGTGGTTCTGGGGAGTTTTGCTATACACTTGATAGCTATCTATTATCTATGACCCTCTAAAATGGTTGACTGTATATTGGTACAATACTTGGGGCGTAGTGGCAGCCAGGCTGCTCATTGTCACAATATCTATCGAAAGCAATGCCTATAATTTTAGAAAAGTGCAGTCGGAGTAAGCTGCTGGTAAAAAAACCTTGGTACGTTTTGCTGATATGCAAAAATCTCAAAAGAGCCATAAGGAAAGACCTCCGCGCCGGGAATTCGGGAATGGGGGAGGCCTGTTACTCAGAGCATCAACCGAACAACCATCTTTTTTGGAAGGGCTCCTTCTGGATCATGCCGACATCATATCCCGTACCACGGATAGCGGCTGCAATGAGCTCCGGGTCCAGCTCTGCTTCAGAGATGACCACTGTCTGACATTTCGCACGGGAAGAACGAACCTTTTTCACCGGACAAGCTTTGCGTACGGCATCGTTGACATGGGACTCGCACATTCCGCACATCATTCCGTTGACTTCTATTGTATACTTCCACATGGGTTCTCATCCTTTCTCAATTCCGCAAGGTCAAACTGCGTTAGGATCAGCTAAGCGGTTAGGTGATTCTAACTATAGAATACACCTTGTAAGACAAAATTGCAAGGTATTGCCATGTAGGTTTCATACCGGCTCTGTTGAGTAAGACGGTTCCAGTGGTAAATGTATTTATTCCAAGATGTTGTTGTCATGCCGGGAGGGGATTTCAGGGCGATACGGCCATTTTAGTAAGGAATCCAATCACTCCTCTTGACAAATCAAGAGGAGTGATTTATGATAACAGTGTTATATAACGATGTTATGCGGAGGGCAGAAATGGAAGAAAAAACTACTGCCACCTTGGAGAGGATCCAACAGGTTGCTATGGAGGAGTTTGCAGAGAAGGGATTTCTGGGGGCCTCCCTGCGTCAGATTGTGAAGCAGGCCGGTGTCACCACGGGTGCGTTCTATGGCTATTTTTCCAGCAAAGAGGCGCTTTTTGCCTCCATTGTGGAGCCCCACGCCGCCGCTCTGATGGGCCAGTTTATGAAGGCTCAAACTTCTTTTGCTGAGTTGCCGGAGCAGGAGCAGCCGGACCATATGGGGCTGGAATCCAGTCAGTGTGTCCATTGGATGGTGGACTACATCTGCGACCACAGGGAGCCAGTAAAGTTGTTGCTATGCAAGGCTGAAGGCACCAGCTATGAGCGCTTTGTTCACAACATGGTGGAAGTGGAGGTGGAGTATACTCTTCAGTACATTGAGGTACTGCGCCGCTTGGGGCGTGTATGTCCTACACTGGACGAGCAACTATGCCATATCATTGCTAGCGGGATGTTCAACGGCATCTTTGAGATTGTTATCCACGATATGCCCAAGGAGCGGGCCATGTGCTATGTGGATCAACTGCGGGATTTTTACACTGCAGGCTGGCTGAAGTTAATAGGCCAGTAACTGCTGTATCGGTTTTTAGTAAGATAGGGGCTTTGCCCTCTTTCTTTTATACTGCAAGTTAGCACGAACTAACCAAAGGGAGGAATATTTATGAAGCAAAAAAAGCAAAATGCCTTGGCTGCCTTGCTAGGGTATGCGGGTAGCCACAGACGGCTTACTTTTCTGGGACTAGGGCTGTCGGGGATATCCATGATGTGCAGTATGGTACCTTATATCTGTATCTGGCTGGCAGCGAGGGATCTGATCGCAGTATCTCCGGACTGGACACAGGCTCAGAGCATCATACGCTACGGCTGGATAGCCTTTGCTTTCGCTGTGGGTGGTATCCTGATCTACTTTTTGGGCCTAATGTGTACGCATTTAGCAGCATTTCGCACGGCGGCCAACATCCGCAAGCAGGGTATGGCTCATGTTATGAGGGCACCGTTAGGTTATTTTGACACAAATGCGTCTGGTTTGATCCGCAGCCGACTGGATGCCGCTGCTGCCGATACAGAAACCCTACTGGCTCACAATTTGGCGGATATCGTGGGCACGTTCACTCTGTTTCTTTCCATGCTGGCGCTGATGTTGGTTTTTGATTGGCGCATGGGTGTGGCTTGTTTGCTGGCGGCGGTGATCTCAATCCTAGCTATGTTTAGCATGATGGGTGGCAAAAACGCTGGACTGATGGCGGAATACCAGGCGGCCCAAGACCGGATGGCTAAAGCCGGCACAGAGTATGTCCGGGGAATCCCAGTGGTCAAGATCTTTCAGCAGACCGTGTACTCCTTCAAAGCGTTTCAGCAGGCCATTGAGGAGTACAGCACCAAGGCGGAGCATTATCAGGGTGATATCTGCCGTGTGCCGCAATCTATCAATCTAACCGTTACTGAGGGGGCCTTTCTGTTTTTAGTGCCGGTGGTGCTATTTCTAGCGCCCGGGGCTCTGGCAACTGGTGATTTTGAGGGCTTTGTAACAAATTTTGCTTTCTATGCCGTATTTTCAGCCATCCTTTCCACGGCGTTGGCCCGGATTATGTTTGCTGCGTCCGGCATGATGCTGGCTGATACCGCCCTGGGCCGCATCCAGCCGGTAATGGACGCTCCTACCTTGCCAGTGCCGGATAAACCTCAGACTCCCAAAGACAACCGAGTAGTGTTTCGGGACGTGAGCTTTACCTATGACGGGGCGCAGACCCCTGCCTTGTCCCATCTTTCCTTTACCGCCGAACCAGGGGAGACGGTGGCTCTAGTGGGCCCTTCGGGCGGCGGCAAGACCACAGCGGCCAGCCTGATCCCCCGGTTTTGGGATGTGGACGAAGGTACTGTGGAAGTTGGCGGGGTGGATGTGCGCCAGATCAATCCGCATATGTTGATGGATCAGGTTGCTTTTGTATTTCAGAATAACCGACTGTTCAAGGCCAGTATTTTAGAAAATGTCCGTGCAGCCCGCCCCAATGCCAGTCGAGAACAGGTTCTTGCTGCCTTGGAAGCCGCGCAATGCAGCGACATTTTGGAAAAGCTGCCCCAGGGACTGGACACCGTGATCGGAACAGAGGGAACCTATCTCTCTGGCGGCGAAGCACAGCGAGTCGCCCTTGCCCGGGCTATTTTGAAGGATGCTCCCATTGTGGTACTGGATGAGGCTACTGCTTTTGCTGATCCGGAAAATGAGGCTTTGATCCAGAAAGCCTTTGCCCGGCTGACGAAAGGCCGCACTGTCATCATGATCGCCCACCGACTCTCTACGGTAGTGGGAGCGGACAAAATCTTGGTATTGGACAACGGTCAGCTGATAGAGCAGGGAACTCACAAAGAATTGATCGTGGCGGGCGGGTTGTACACCCAAATGTGGACGGATTACAACCAGGCAATCCGGTGGAAAATGGAGAGTGGCAAGGAGGAAAGGTAATGTTTGGAACAAAGTTTCAGCGGAAGTACGCCCTGACCGACCAGGGGGTAGAGAACGTCAAAAAGGGCGTCTTCTGGACGGTGATTGTCAATCTGGTGGTGATGGGTGGCGTCGGTATCCTGCATTTTGTGATGTCCGGACTAATGGCAACTCTGACTGAAGGTACTCCTCTGCCCGGTGCTCTCCAGGTGCTGGCGGGTCTTGTAGTGTTTGCTCTTCTGTCGTTTTTGACCCATCTCCAGCAATACAAAACCACCTACGGCCTTGTGTACGGCGAAGTGAAGGCCTCTCGCCTGCGTTTGGCGGAACAATTGCGAAAACTGCCCCTTGGTTTTTTTGGAAAACATGATCTGGCTGACTTAACAGAAACTCTAATGGGAGACGTCAACCGTATGGAACATGTTTGGAGCCATGTGTTGGGCTACCTGTATGGTTCCTATATCTCTACGGCTGTGATCACGGCCTGCCTGTTCTGGTACGACTGGCGGTTGGCCATTGCTTGTCTTTGGGGAGTACCAGTGGCTTTTGGCCTCCTGTTTGGGAGCAGAAAGATGGCAGAGCGCCAGGCCGGGCAGACCAAGGAGGCCGCTGTTCGGGTCTCGGACGGGATGCAGGAAGCCCTGGAAAATGTTCGAGAAATTCGGGCTGCCAATCAGGAAGAGCGGTATCTTGTCGGATTGTATCAAAAGATCAACGACCATGAGCGGGTCATGATTCACGGCGAGCTGGTCACTGGTTTGTTCGTCAATGGGGCTAGTGTTATTATGCGGCTGGGAGTAGCGACCACGATCCTCGTGGGGGCCCAATTGATTCTGGCTGGGCAGATAGACTTTATGCTGCTATTTTTGTTCCTGATGGTCATCACCCGAATCTATGCGCCTTTTGACCAGAGTCTGGCACTAATCGCCGAGCTGTTTGTTTCTCAGGTTTCGGCAGATCGGATGAATAGACTATTTGATACCCCGATTGCAGAAGGAACAGAGAAGTTCTGTCCCAAAGGGCATGATATTGTGTTCGACCATGTGGGCTTTGCTTATGATGAAAAGGTTGTCCTGAGTGATATCACCTTTACCGCAAAGGAGGGCGAGATCACTGCGCTAGTAGGGCCTTCCGGCTCTGGCAAAAGCACCTGTGCCCGGCTTGCAGCACGGTTGTGGGATGTTACCAGAGGGACAATCAAAGTGGGGGAGATAGATATTTCTACGGTGGACCCGGAGGCATTATTAACCGATTATTCCATGGTCTTTCAGGATGTAGTGTTGTTTGACGATACAGTGATGGAAAATATCCGACTGGGTAAACGAGGAGCTTCGGATGCAGAGGTGATGGCAGCGGCTAAAGCTGCCAACTGCGAGGAGTTTATCAAAAAGCTGCCGCAAGGGTACCATACATCCATCGGCGAAAATGGAACTAAACTTTCGGGCGGTGAGCGCCAGCGGATCTCAATTGCCCGCGCACTACTGAAAAATGCTCCTATTGTGTTGCTGGACGAGGCCACTGCCTCTCTAGATGTGGAAAATGAAACTAAAGTACAAGACGCCCTCTCCCGGCTTTTGGCGGGCAAAACAGTGTTAGTCATCGCTCACCGGATGCGCACAGTGGCCGGCGCGGATCACATTGTGGTGCTAAAAGAAGGGCGGGTGGCCCAGCAGGGTACCCCGCAGGAGTTGATGGCGCAAGGCGGTCTTTACCGGCGGATGGTAGAGCTTCAGAGCGAGAGCGCTCAATGGAATCTAAAGCAGGCATAAATCGGCTGCCGTCAAAACTTAAAAAATAACATTTTTTGAATTCATATGGAAAAATAGAGATCGTGGTCCGATTTACAAAGGATAACGGAAAATCACACGAACAAACTATTTTTGAATGGTCTGAAAAATCTTATGTAGACCAGAAGATATTGTATTTTCCAGGTTTAGAAATTCATTTAGCTAGTCACCTTGTGTTCAAAAATGGATCAGAAATTTATATGAGCCGTTATGAATATGGTGTTTTAAGCCTTTTGGCACGGCATCCTGGCAAACTGTTTACAAAAGAGCAAATTTTTGAAGCAGTTTGGCACAAGGACAGCGACAGCTATCTGCGAGCTGTATCCAGTACAATTGGACGAATTCGACAGAAAATTGAGGATGACAAAGATCATCCGCAATACATTAGAACCGTTTCAAATCGTGGTTACCAGTTCATGCCGAGGCCTGAAGATATTACACATTCTATAAGAAATCCATAATAAGGAAAGCCATCTCAACGAATTTAGGCCCTAGATTCGTTGGGATGGCTTTTGTTGTATTTTGACAGCTGTATTTTGACAAATGAATAAAATGAAAAAAGACGTCATATCCTTGCAATATGAATATGGAACACTTTACAATAGAGAAAAATCATTATAAGGAGATTGGCCTATGCAAACATTTAATGATGTTTTAAAACGTTTTCGAGTTTTTGTAGAAGAGTCCTCTTATTTGGAAGTGGTTCCTTGCCTCAGGGGATATGCAAGACTATTCAACGAAGATGAGCCTATTAATTTTAGTGCGGTTCTCTGCCAGAAGCCAGAAGAACTTTATCAGGTGTTGGCCAATGATTTGGAGACAGAACTGGATATAAGAAGAATGGATAACTGAAATTGGTATTGAAATGGTTTGATTTTAGCTTGGCTTTGGCATAGAAGCTTGGCAATCTATGCTATACTGTACAGCAAGGAAAAGAATATTATGATAATTTGATTTTGTTATAAAATTCTGTGAGATTCATTGCAAGTGAACGGGTAGAATCCAGCAGGGCTTTCCTTACTGGTTCTGGACAAGATAAGTATATTTGGTCCAGTTCTTTCAGTTCACATTCAGATTCGGCTGTTCGAGGTAGAATCAGAGCATCCAAAGAAACTGGCAAAACACGAAAAATTGCCAAAAGTATCTCATAGGACGGATTCATGATTCCTTTCTCAATATTAGCAAGATGCTTTGTTGATACATGACAAAGGGCAGAAAGCTGCTCTTGCGTTAAATCGGCTTTCTTGCGTGCAGTACGAATCTGTTTTCCCAAAGCGGCTATATCGGAATTCGGCATGATTGTTCACCTCAATTGTATTGTATCGTTCTTGTTTGATTCCTGGTATAACCTTATTGGTTCAGAAAAAAGGTCGGATTGTGCCGATTTTGATAATTTTATATTCTAACTCGGTCAGGTTATAAAAAACGGTTACTTGACCGAGGAGTATTCATGCGCTGTTTTGATCACAGTTTCCGTCTTTGGAGGGATAACTGTGATTTTTTGTTTTGGTAATGCATCAAAAAAAGCCTGGCTTTCAATGTAAGCGCTCCATAATCCCCCGACTGTAAAAAAGTACTGACCTGTGAGAAAATAAGAGAAAGTATCAAAAGTCTTAGAAGTCTTAGAAATCTGAGAAGTCTCGCAGGGG
>NZ_NFKB01000086.1:0-7010 GCF_002160175.1 Faecalibacterium sp. An192 | reverse complement strand
CCAACGATCTGATCGACGAGTACATCCACTTCTATAACCACGAGCGGCTCCAGACAAAGACTGGCCTGGCTCCGCTCTCGCTTCGCCAGGCCAGTCTTTGATTCGCTTGCTCTACCCCTTGCAGGCCTCTTTTTTGTACTGTCCGCACAATATGGGGCGGTTCATTTTCCGTGACAGGAGAGGCGGGGACCTGCTGTTTTATTCGCCGGTAAAGCTGTCGCCGTCCGGGGGTAGCTCGGCGGTGGTCTCTGCGGATTCGGGAACCGCTGTGCGGGGCACGCCGCGATAGACCAGGGCCTGTTCCAGCACTTCGGCACAGACCGGGGCCGCAATGGTGCCGCCGGCAGTGGTCCAGCTGTGGGGCTCGTCAATACAGATCAGACAGAGCATCTGGGGATCGTTGATGGGGGCCACCGCCACAAAAGAGGCGATGCGGGCTTTGGGGTCGTCGCTGTCCAGCTTTTGGCTGGTGCCGCTCTTGCCGCCCACCCGGTACCCTGCAATCTGGGCATTCTGGCCGCCGCCGCTGGTGACCACGGCCTCCATCATCTGGCACATAATGGCTGAGATCTCGGGCTTGATGACCTGTCGGGTGCAGTTGGGCTGGGTTTGGCTCACGACAGAACCGTCGGCGCTGCGGATTTCCGAGACCACATAGGGCCGCATCAGCCGCCCGCCGTTGACAATGGCGGCCACCGCTGCCGCCATCCCAATGTAGCTCACCTTGCTGCTCTGGCCGAAGGAACAGGAAGCCAGTTCCACAGGACCCATCCGGTCGGCGGTGTAATAGAAGCTTTTGGTGGGCTCTGCGGGCAGGTCAATGCCGGTGGCGCCCCGCAGCCCAAAGGCGGCAAAATAGTCGCAGAAGGCTTCTTTTCCCAGGCGGGCGCCAATTTGGATGAAACTCTGGTTGCAGGAGTTCATCAGGGCTTCGGTGACAGTCTGGACTCCGTGCCGCCGCCGGTTGGCGCAGTGAAACCGCGTCCCGGATACCGAGATGGATTCCCCGCAGACAAAGGTGTCGGTGGGGGCGATGGCGCCTGCGTCCAGGGCCGCCGCGCAGGTGATGAGCTTGAAGACGCTGCCCGGCTCGTACAGGTCGCTGACCGCTTTGTTGCGCCATTGGGTCTGCTGGGCCAGCTGCAGAGCGGCGCTGCGCTCCTCGCCGGTGAGGGCGTCCACGGCGGCCCGGGCGGTGTCGTCGTAGATGATCCGGGGCTGGTTGGGATCGTAGGCGGGGGTGGTGGCCATGGCCAGCACGGCCCCCGTGTTGACGTCTAGAACGATTCCCACCCCGCGGGCGGCGGCGCTGTGCTCCTGCACCGCGTAGCCCAGGGCGTTTTCCAGATAGCGCTGGATGTTGGAGTCAATGGTCAGCACCAGAGAGTCCCCCTCCACAGGGGGCTGCTCCACGGCATAGCTCTGTTCCAGGGTGTAGCCCCAGGCGTTCACTGCCGTCAGAACCAGGCCGTTTTCCCCGGTGAGAACCTGGTCGTATTCCAGTTCCAGCCCCGAAACGCCGGCGTTGTCCACGTTGGTAAAACCCAGCACCGAGGCCAAAAATGTCCCCTCGGGATACCAGCGCTTGGTGTCCTGGTTGATGCGGATGCCGGTGACTCCGTTGTCCTCGCAGAAGGACCGGACGGCGTCGGCGGTGTCCCGGTCTACACGGTACCGCAAAAGGCAGTCGTTGGAGGAGCGGTCGCTGAATTTTTCCAGTAAATCCGCCGCATCCAGGTCTAGAATGTGGGCCAGAGACTGGGCGGCCAGCTCCAGTTTGTCCTCCGGCATCTCCCGGGGAGAGGCCCGCAGGGTCCAGCAGCTGGCGTTGGAAGCCAGCACCATCCCGTCGGCGCTGTAGATTTTGCCCCGGTCGGCGGGGACCACCGTGTCCTGCAGCTGCTGGCCCAGGGCCCGCTGGGTGTACCAGTCCTCGCTGACTAGTTGGAGCCAGGCCAGCCGTGCGGCCAGGCCGGTGAAACAGATGGCGCAGAATACCCCCGCCACCAACCGGGCCCGCAGGCGGAAACTGCGGTCGGGCAGGCTGCGCTCTTGGGGCTGCGGCATAAAAATCCCCCCTTTTCCCTCTACTGTATGCGGCGCATTGCCGCCGGCATGACTAAGCCGGGGCGACTCTGCGTACAATATCCTGGAAGGGAGGCGGTGCGCTTTGGCAGAAGATGCAACGGCACGGTGGAATCCCACGGCCTTGGCCAAGCGGCGGGGACTGACAACCTCATATCCTCTGGACCTGCCGTTTCTGGTGCTGGTGCTGACTCTGGTGGGGTTCGGGCTGGTGATGCTGTTCAGCGCCAGCTATGCGGTGGCCCTCTACCGGCGCGGGGATGCCTATGCCTACATCCGGCCCCAGCTGCTGTATGCGGCGCTGGGCCTGATCGCCATGTGGCTGGCCAGCCGGGTGGATTACCATATCTATCACAAGCTGGCCTGGCCGGTGCTGGGGGTGTCCCTGGTGCTGCTGGTGCTGGTTTTGTTCATGCCGGAATACAACGGCTGCAAGCGCTGGCTGGTGATCCCCGGGGTGGGAACATTACAGCCCAGCGAAATCGCAAAGTTCGCGGTGGTGCTGGCTTTTTCCCATATTATTTCCCTCAATGCCAGCCGAATGAAAAGCTTTTCGGTGGGGGTGCTGCCCTTTGGCCTGGTGCTGGGGATGGTGGCGGTATTGATGCTGCTGGAACCCCACCTGTCGGGCACCCTGCTGATTCTGGGCATTGGGGCGGTGCTGATGTTTGTGGGCGGCACCGGGATGAAATGGTTCATCCTGGCGGGGGCCGGGGCGGTGGGCGCCGTGGGCGCGGCGGTGGCCGTCATGCCCGACCTGGTGCCCTATGCTGCCAGCCGCCTGGCCTCCTGGCTGGACCCCTTTGCCGACCCGCTGGGGGACGGCCATCAGACCATCCAGAGCCTGTATGCCATCGGCTCGGGCGGGGCCACCGGCCTGGGTCTGGGCAACAGCCGCCAGAAACATATGTTTGTGCCGGAACCCCAGAACGACTTTATCTTTTCCATTGTCTGTGAGGAGCTGGGCTTTGTGGGGGCGCTGGCGGTGGTGACCCTCTTTGTTCTTTTGCTGCTGCGGGGCATCACCCTGGCCGTCCACGCCCCCGACCGGTTCGGCGGGCTGCTGGTGGTGGGCTTTGTGGTCCAGGTGACCATGCAGGCGGCTCTGAACATTGCGGTGGTCACCAACACCATCCCCAACACCGGCATCAGCCTTCCCTTTTTCTCCTCCGGCGGCACCAGTCTGATGATGCTTCTGGGCGAGATGGGGATTGTCCTGTCGGTGTCCCGGCAGGAGAGTTAGACGGCGACTTTTTTGGACAAATTCCGCGGGTAATTCCCCCGGTGGTTTTCCGGGATACAATCGAGGCTCTTTTCTCACACCAAACCCCCGTTTTGCATACCGTAGGGTATCTTTTGCGAAACGGGGGTATTCTTATGGGCAGAACGATGACGGTGCAGGGCGGGCGCTCTTTGTATGGGACGGTGGAGGTTCCTGCGGCCAAGAACAGCGTGCTGCCTTTGCTGGCGGCCAGCCTCCTGTGCGGCGGGCCGGTGCGGCTGGAACAGGTGCCGCGGCTGTCGGATGTGGAGGACTGTCTGGGCATCCTGCGGGCGGTGGGCTGCGGGGCGGCCTGGGAGGGGGAGGACGTGGTGGTCGGCGGCCCGCCCTCCTGCTGTCGGATGCCTCTGGCCGAGACCGCCCGGATGCGGGCGTCGGTGCTGTTTGCAGCGCCCCTGCTGGCCCGGCTGGGCCGGGTGGAGACGGCTCTGCCCGGCGGCTGCCGGATCGGAGCCCGGCCGGTGGATTGGCACCTGGCGGCCCTGGAACAGATGGGAGCTCAGATTACCCAGGCGGGGGACCGGCTGGTGCTGACCGCTCCCTGGGGACTGCGGGGAACCGAAATCTGTCTGCCGGGGCCCAGCGTGGGGGCCACCGAGACGGTGCTGCTGGCGGGATGCACCGCCCGGGGCGAGACCATCCTGCACGGCGCGGCCAGAGAGCCGGAAATTTGTGATCTTGCGCAGTTTTTGAACCGGTGCGGCGGAAAAGTCCAGGGGGCCGGCACCGACGAAATCCACATTCAGGGGGTGGGGGCGCTCCATGGGGCGACCTACCGCCCTATGCCCGACCGGATCTGTGCCTCCACCCTGGCCTGCGCCGTGGCGGCGGCCCGGGGCTGGATTACCATTGCCGGGTGCAGCCCCTCCCTCTATGGGCCGGTGCTGGATGTGCTGGAGCAGGCAGGCTGCACCGTCAGCCGCACCGCCGGCAGCGCCACGGTGGGCCGGATGGGCAGCCTGCAGGGAGCCGGCCGCCTGGTCACCGGGGGATACCCGGCCCTGGCCACCGACGCCGCGCCCCTGGTGGCGGCGGCCCTGCTCTTTGGGGAGGGAACCACCGTCCTGGAGGACCGGGTGTTTGAGGCCCGTTTTGGCTGCGCCGAGGGCTTTGCGGCCATGGGGGCCCAGGTGAAGGTGGAGGGCCGGACGCTGCGGATTCGGGGCGGGCGGCCCCTCCGGGGAGCGGCGGTCACCGCCTGCGATCTGCGGGGCGGGGCGGCCCTGGTGGTGGCGGCTCTGGGGGCGCAGGGCAAAACCAGGATCGCCGGGTGCGAATATATCGCCCGGGGTTATGCCTCTCTGGGGGAAATGCTGACCGGTTTGGGGGCACGAATTGAGTAGGAAATACGGATGTGAAGAAACAAATTCCAAAAAAGCGCCTTGAAAAGAAAAAAACAACTTGCAATCAAGGCCAAAAGATGATAGGATAAACTTGTATAACTCACGAGAGTTTTATCTGTGCGGCTGGGGACAACAGGACCAGGGCTTGGCGGCACGGTGACCATATTGCCTGACGGAGGAACAAAACTATGGCTTTGATGCTTGACGAAGAATTGGACGAAAACGTTACCACGATTAAAGTGGTAGGCGTGGGCGGCGGCGGCGGCAACGCCGTGAACCGGATGGTGGCCGACGGTCTGCAGGGCGTGGAGTTCATCGCGCTCAACACCGACCAGCAGGCCCTGACCAAGAACCATGCCACGGTGAAGGTGCAGCTGGGCTCCAAGCTGACCAAGGGCCGTGGTGCGGGTGCAGATCCCGAGGTGGGCCAGCGCGCCGCCGAGGAGAGCAAGGACGAAATCGCCAATGTGCTCAAGGGGGCACAGATGGTGTTTATCACCGCCGGCATGGGCGGCGGCACCGGCACCGGTGCAGCTCCCGTGGTGGCTGAGGTTGCCCATGACCTGGGCATCCTGACGGTGGGCATTGTCACCAAGCCCTTTGCCTTTGAGGGCAAGCGGAAGATGGGCCTGGCCGAGCAGGGCATCGCCAATCTGCTGATGCACGTGGACAGCCTGATCGTCATCCCCAACGAGCGCCTGAAGATGATCAGCCAGGAGAAGATCACCCTGATGAACGCCTTCCAGGCCGCCGACAATGTGCTGCGCCAGGGCGTCGAGTCCATCTCGGCCCTGATCAACGTGCCCGCCTTCATTAACCTGGACTTCGCGGACGTCCGCTCCATCATGAAGGACGCCGGCTACGCCCACATGGGCACCGGCAGCGCCAAGGGCGCCGGCAAGGCAGAGAATGCCGCCAAGGCCGCCGTCAGCAGCCCGCTGCTGGAGACCAGCATCGCAGGCGCCCACGGCGTCATCATCAACATCACTTCCAGCCCCGACATCGGCCTGGAGGACATCGAGACGGCCGCAGGTCTCATCACCCAGAGCGCACACCCCGACGCCAACATCATTTGGGGTACTGCGTTTGATGAGAACCTGTCGGATGAGATGCGGATCACTGTGGTGGCCACCGGCTTTGAAAACCGGACCGGTGACGCTCTGCGCTCGGCTCTGGACAGCGCCAGCGCCGGCTCTGCTGCGTCCAGCGCGGCGGCTTCTTCTTCCACCAGCAGCGGCGCTGTCTTCAACGCCGACGGCACGGCTCCCGGCTCTGCCAAGCCCGCCCCCGCTGTGGAGGAGGAGAACACCGATAACCGGTACTACGATGAGCTGCTGGCCATCCTGAACAAGCGCAAGTAAACACATCGGATAACGACACGTAAAGGGAAGCGGCTATGACGGAGGAGATGCTTCGGCTTTTGGCGGTGCAGAACCGCGAGAAGGAGAATCTTCTTTTGTGCATTGACCGCGCCTGGGGAATTTGTGCCCGGCAGGCCCGCCAGGCCCGCCGCAGGCTGCGCCGTTTGGAGGGGGTGCTGGCTTTGACGACCGAAGAGATCAAACTACAGCCGGACGCATCCGTGCCGGCGGCGGAAGAACCCAGACCGGGCGAGACCCAGCTGGAGGCCCTGAGCCGCCGGCTGGCAGCCGCCCAGCAGGAGATCCGGCAGTACGAGACCAAGCTCTTTGCCTGTGACCGGGCCATCCTGGCCCTGAAAAAGGAAAACGCCGAGCTGACCGCCCTGTGCAACAAGGCGCGGGAGCTGGGCTTTGTCCCGGAGGAAGAGGAGAACACCGGTCCCTTCTGGCCCGACGGCCTGGGCCCGGCCCCCAGCGAGGAGCGCCCAGCGGCAGAGGAGGAGCCGGCCGAGCCGGCGGCCTTCGATGAGCCGGAGGACGAGCCCGCCTGGCTTGCGTCGCCCATGGAACTGCTGGAGCCCCCCGAGCCCCGCAAGGCCCCGGTGATGCTTCCCCCTGAGCCGGAGGAAGAACCCCGGGAAGCGGCGGCCCCTGCGGCCGAGCAGCCGCCGGTCCGCAGGCGCGGCCCGCTGGACGACATGACCTCTCAGGTTCTGGGCCAGCTGGATCTGCTGATGCAGAAGGAGCATATCCCTCTCAAGCAGTCCGCCTATCTGCGGGGAAAGATGGATTGACCCCGCCCCATTCGAACCCCAAAGCCCTGCCGGACCTGAACCGAACCAGTAAAAACAGACAATAGACAAAACGCCCCCTGTGTAGGAAAATAAACCTATACAGGGGGTGTTCGTATGTCCAGACAAAAATACACACATATCCAAG
>NZ_NFKB01000085.1:0-7256 GCF_002160175.1 Faecalibacterium sp. An192 | reverse complement strand
TGAGCTTCCCAACGCTGGCTTTTGACCAGTGCAGGTCACAGTAGGGTTACTCCAAATGGATAGAGCAGCGTTTACACGCAATACATTACGCGACTTCGTGTCGCACCTCCGCCTCGGGGTCGCACACGATGATATCGTCATCCGTCGCCAGAAATGCATTGGTGATTTCCCGCTTGGCGGCAAAGGACTTGCCGGAACCAGGCGTACCCAGGATCAGACCGTTGGGGTTTTTCAGCCGCTTGCGGTCCACCATGATAAGGTTGTTCGACAGGGCATTCAGGCCGTAGTAGAGAGCGCCTTCACCGCTCTGGTAAAGTTCCTGGGTCGTAAAGGGAATAAAAATCGCGGTGGAACTGGTTGTCAGCGCCCGCTCTGTCTCCACCATGTTGTGGGCCAAGGGCAGGCTGGACATCAGTCCTTGTTCCTGCTGCCAGTCCAGGCGCACCAGCTGGCAGTTATGCTTCTGGGCGATGCTGGCAGCCTGAAAGACCGTGGTCTCCAGCTCCTGGGGCGTCCGCCCCGTATTGAGAAGCAGGAAGGTCAGCAGGAACATCCGCTCGTTCTGGCTTTGCAGTTCTTTCAGCAGGTTCTTGGCATCCCGTCCGTAGGTAGCTAAATCCGACGGCAGAATGTCAATATCATAGCCAGCGCGGACAGCTTTCTTCTGGTGGAGTAGGGAGACACCGCCTTACCATCTTGCGATAGCAGGTTTGCATCACCCTCTCCGGGAACCGTACGTACCCCTCTCGGAGTATACGGCTCTGTCATTGTTTGTTCAGCGTAAACTCATTGGTTGTGAATCAGATGGTGGCACCGTTCACACACCACAAGCGTCTTCCGGCGTTTGGCCAACATTGCGATTTCCCACGGTTCCTTTCCTTTGAGGTTTTTCAACTTATTGATATGGTGGATTTCGTAATGTTCGCTTTCCGTCGTGCCGCATAGTTCACAGACCCTTGCTTTCAAGCGTTTCTCAAGTGTTGTCACCGACTGACCATAAATAATGGCTGCATTGCTGATCTGGTCTGTTGGATTTTTTGCATTTTTACAGTCCATATAATTGGCGAAATAACGGCGTTTGGATTTCTTTTTTGTTTCGTATGGGATGCCCCATTCGCCGGTTCCGTCCTTATACATGGCGACAACTTTTGAGATTTTGCTTTTATGCTTTGCTGCCAGTGTTTTCAAGCAACTGTATTCCATGAGGTAAGACAGGTACTTCAATTTGCAGAAGTTGCTGGCTATTCCATAGTAGTTGCAAATACCCCGCAGCTCGTCATTGTAAACCGTGACAATCTCAAGATCTGTGGCTCGCAGCAAAGAATTCCTGTGAACGGGAAACAGTTTCCCGTCCTTTTTCTGTATCGCTATTTTTTTCGAGAAAATAAAATCGTGGATTTTATCGTCGAATGGGACGAGAAGTTCCACATGGTTATTGAGCGTCCGCATTTTGGCGCCTTTCTTGTTGCGCTTCACCTTCTCACATCTTCTGACACGGACATCAAAACCCAGAAACCTGGCGCATTGGCTGCTGTGGGTGATAAGCGTTTTTTCTTCACTGAGTTCCATTTTCAGTGTTTGTCCAATGAACTCGGCGAGTTTGCTCTTAATCCACTGGCAATCCTCTTTGCTGCCCTTTACACCGATGATAAAATCATCTGCATAGCGGATATATTTGAGCTTTTTATCCGTCTGCGCCGTACAGGGAGTTTTCAGGAGTTGTTTGCGGAGCACTTTGCACTCAGCTATCATACGCTCCTTTTCTGCCCCCTGTTTCCGGTCAATGTGGTAGCAAAGATTTTTAATTTTGTTGTGCAGCGCACGATATTCCGGGGTAATTTGCCCTTTTTCCGGTGTCTCAAATTCATCCTTTAACTTCATGACGAATTGATCCAGTTCGTGCAGATAGATGTTTGCCAGCAGCGGCGAGAGAATCCCTCCCTGCGGAGTGCCGCTGTAGGTTTTGTGGTAAACCCAGTCTTCCAAATATCCTGCCTTCAGGAACTTGTAGACCAGCTTCACAATACGCGCATCTTTGATTTTGTTGCCGATGAATCCCACCAGTGCTTCGTGGTTGATATTGTCAAAGCATCCTTTGATATCTCCTTCGACAAACCAGCGCACACCGCCGAATTGGTACTTTAATTTTTCCAGGGCCGTGTGACAGCTTCGCTTCGGTCGAAATCCATGGGAGCAATCCAGAAAAAGCGGCTCATAAATTGCCTCCAGTATCATGCGGAGTGCTTCCTGAACCAACTTATCCGTGAAGGTTGGAATCCCCAGCGGACGCTTCTTTTTCGGATTGTTTTTCTTTGCAATATAAGTCCGCCTTACTGGCCTAGGCTGATAAGTTTCGTCCGCCAAAGACCGAATGATTTTTTCAATTTTGGCTTCGCTGAAACCGTCTGCCGTATCCTGGTTGGCACCTTTTGTGGATGCGCCCTTATTCGTATACAGGCGCTGATACGCCTGATAGTAAATGTCAGGACGCAGCAAATAGCGATACAGTCTTGTAAAGACTTCTTCCTTATGGGTCAATGAGTTTTTGCTGATTCTTTCTAAAATTTCAGTTGTTGGCTGCAATGAGGTTTTCCTCCCTAATCAACGTTCCATTTTAGTACACAATAACTGCGCTCCTTCGCCATGTGGACGGCATTACCGCCTCAAACTACTACGAGCGCTCCGTACCCTTGCAGGATTTTCAGGCTCTACAGCCATAGCCCTTTCCGGCATTCCTGTGTAGGGTATCCCCAGTTAGCATTGTGTGTAGGGAAATGCGGATTGTCGGTATGCGCTTTCGTTTCCTTGCCATAGGTTCTCCTACAGATTTCATGAACATTGAGATAATCAATGGATGGAAGAACATCATCCATTGCGTTCATGACAGAGGTTTCAGACATTTTCCTCCGCCTGAAAATAACAGAAATTAGAAACTTGCGTATCAGTAAACCCAACTTCATCCTCGTATCCGCTTAACATGGCGGTTCAGTCGCACCATACTGTCTTTCGGTGACTTACCGCTTTCCTGCCGTGCTCTGTTCCCGTTTCAGCTTTCGCCTTTCGGTTAGGCAGGTTGTTTCCCGCGTTATCTTACGGGGTAGTCCCTTACGCTACACTACACAATGCCCTATCTGGGCGCACTTCCTCGATCTTGCTGCGGTCCAGGTCGGTGATTTTCCGCTTTACCGTCTTGATGGCCTTCACCTGATCCACCGACTGGATGTGCAGATTCACAATGAGGGAACTTTCCATATCGAGAAAGTCCGCCAGCATACGGTCATTCAGCTCCGGGGCCAGAATCTGCACGAAGCTGACGGCCCCGTACTTCTTTCCCATGCGGAACTGCTTGCCGGTACGGAACTCGAAGCCGGACGGCGCGATAAAGTCCTTGGTGGAAAGGCCGCTGGGAGCCAGCCAGTCCCACTCGAACTGGAAGGGCGCCTGCTCGTCCATGTGGAAGATGGCGTGAAGCTGGGCCAGCCGGGCTTTGCCGTCCAGAACCTCGGCGGCCACGCCCAACCGCTTAAAGTTGTTCAGCACATCGGTCTCGATGCGCTCCAGACGGGGCTTGGCGGAGCGGATGCTGTCGGCCTCGATGGAAAAGGTCAGGTACTTGGTCTTGATAAGGCCGTTGTTGCCCCGCGCCAGCTGGTTTTGCAGCATCTGCGTGTACTCCACCCGGATGGGGTCAAAGTCATCCCCCTGGGCCGGGATGGTAATGCTGTTGGCGAAGGTCTCCTGGGACGCCGCCAGGTTCAAAAAGGACAACTGGAAACGGATGGAGCTGTCGAAGTAGTTGAGGAAATCGCACCAGCCTTCAAAGATGGCGGTCTTGTCCTCGTTCTGGCTGAGCTGGTAGTTGATGTCCTGGAACTGAATGGTCTTGGTGTAGCGGCCATCCGCCACCTTGCAGATGCCGTCCGGCCACATCCGCTCATAGGGGATGCTGTCCTGGGCGGACCGCTCCTTTTTGCCCGTGCGGTTGGCGCGGGCAATCGCTGCCTCGATTTGTTTGCGTTCGGCGCGGGTCAGCTTACGCCGGGGTTTGGTCTGCGGCTCTGCCGGTTCGGCCTGCCGCTTTGTCTTTGCCGCGAACAATGTCATACACCTCCTTGTCGAGATTTGCCTGCCGCTCCAACACGGCATAGAAGTTGTTGGTGCGGTAGGGGCGCTGCTTGGGCCGGATGACGGCCACCTTGAGGATGTTGCCGATGATCTTTTCCAGGGGCTGGCCGTGTTTTTCATACATCGCCAGCATGAAAAAGGGCAGCATGACGAGCATCATGCACATGGCCGCCACGCTGTTGCCAGCAGGCCCCCGGAGCAAAAAGAAAAGCGGCACGCCGATGAGCGCCCCGCAGCCGAAGCAGACAAGCTGCCTCTTGGTTAAGTTGAACGCGACCTTGGTTTTGACTTTCGTCAGGTCTTTGGGTACGGGTACATAAGCCATTGGTAAATTCCCTCCCTCCGGGTCAATGTGCGTTGAATACGGCTTTGGACAGGCTGCCGGTCTTGAACAGCGTAAAGCAAAGCAGCACGGTGTAGCCCACGCAGCTCCAGATTGCCATGATGATGTCCTCCTCGGTGGCGATGTTCTGCACCAGCACGGCGTAGATCGCCACGCAGACGATAATCAAAAACGCCTGGAAGCCCAGGGCCAGCAGGCTGCGCAGGTAGTTCTGGCCCATGCCGCCCCATTCCTTGCCCATCATGGTCGCCATCGGGATGGGGGCCACCGACGTGACAAGGTAAATTTCGATCATACGGCCATAAATGACGATGAAAATGCAGATATACAGCGCCCACATGGTAATGCCGATAAAAAGCGACTGGAACCACAGGCCGAACAGCGGCCCCAGGTCCATATCCATCAGCCGGGACTCCATATCGGTCATAACAGCGGAGATGTCGATGGAAGCGTCCGAGCCGATGATGCCGGACGCCTGGGCCACCACGCTTTGGGCCATATCGAACACGGCCATGACGAGGTTCCAGGTGTTGGTGACGAGCAAAATCGCGGCGGCGGACTTGAACACCCATTTGAAGATCATCCAGGTGTCCACATCATGCAGGTTGTTGCGGTCGGTAATCATCTGGATCAGCTCCAGCGTCATCACGATGGCCAGGATCACGCCAGCAATCGGCACCATGATGGAGTTGGAAAGGTTCTGGATCATACTGAAAATGCTGCCGTTCCACCCCTGCGGGGTCTGGCCCACCTGCGTGGCGATGTCCGCGACCTGCTGGTTCACACTGTCGAACATCCCCGTTAAGTTTCCCATGATGCCGCCCACCAGCATCTCTTTCAGCCAGTTGGTCAGGGCATCCAATAAGAAATCCATACGGTGTCAAACCTCCTTTCAGCCCCTCCCGCTGTGCGCGGGAGGGGACGAGGATTTCAGCGGGGTACGATCAGACGGTGAACAGGCCGGACAGCAGCGGTACAAGGACCATGCCAACGATGGCGACGCCTGCGCCGGCCATCAGCTGTTTCATGCCCTGGCTTTTTGCTTATGTGCGATAAAGAAGTAATAGAAGTGTAAAAAATTTTGCCGTTCCTATCCGGCACTTGGCCATTGTGTCGGATAGGTCGGGCGTTAGGCTTCGGGCAAGTCAATCTTGCCGACAAAGCTGTAATAAATCTCAATGTCCTGCCTGCGGGTGCCGTTCTCGTCATAGCTGCACTCATGCACGACGATTTTCTCAATCATTTCCCGCAAGAGGGTGGGGGTAAGTTCCTCAAAGGCAAGGTGCTTTCGGACAATCCCCATAAACTTTTCCGCGTTGACGGTGGCGGCCTGCGACTTGTCCAGTTCGGCCTGCAAAGCGGCGGCGCGGTCTTTCAGTTCCCGCTGCTCCTGCTCATAGTCTGCCGACAGTTCCATGAAACGCTCGTCGCTGATTTTGCCGTTTACATTGTCCTCATACAGCCGCTTGATAATGCGGCTCACTTCGGAAATGCGCTCCTGCGCCTGTTCAAGCTGCTTGGTGGCTGCGGCGGTCTTTCTCTTGCCGCCGATCTCGTTCTGCTGGATAAGCAGCTTCACAAAGCGGCTCTCATGCTTGGCGGCGTATTCCGTCACTTGCCGGAGATTGGAGAGGACACCGGCGGTCAACAGGTCGGTGCGGATAAAGTGTGCCGTACAGTTGCGGGTGCGCTTCTTGTAGCTGCCGCAGATGTAACAGTCCTGCTTACGGTTCTTGTTCTGATACCGCTGCTGGTACATCACATGGCCGCAGTCGGCGCAGAACAGCATACCGGAGAACAGCCCCACTTCATCATAGCGGTTCGGGCGTTTGCGCTGCTTGCGTAATTCCTGCACGCGCTCCCATGTTTCCCGGTCTATGATAGGCTCATGGTGGTTCTCAAAAACAGCCTGTTTCTCCACGGGGTTCGCTACACTGTGCTTGACCTTGTAAGAGGGCTTCTCCGTCTTGAAGTTTACCAGACAGCCGGTGTACTCCCGGTTTTCGAGGATATGAACGACGGTGTTCGTCGCCCACTTGCACTCATAGCCGGGGTGGTATCGGCGGGTGCTGCCCGTCCTGCGGTATTCCAGCGTCCCCGGCGTGGGGATTTGCTGCTCCGTAAGCATACGGGCAATCTTGGTCGGGCCATTCCCGGCAAGGCAAAGCTGGTATATCTGCTGGACTACCGGCGCGGTTTCCTCGTCAACGATATAGTTCTCGTCCTCGTCCATGAGGTAGCCATATACCGGCTTGCTGGTAACAGGCTTTCCACTCATGCCTTTTGCTCGTTTTACTGCCTTGATTTTCTTGCTCGTATCTCTCACCAGCCATTCGTTGAACAGATTTCGCAGAGGGGTAAAATCGTTGTCCATGCCGCCGTTTGCGCTATCCACATTGTCGTTGATAGCGATAAACCGCACTCCCTTTTGAGGGAACAGCATTTCCGTGTAAAACCCTACCTGCAAGTAGTTTCGCCCTAACCGGCTCATGTCCTTGACGATGACCGTACCCACTTTCCCGGCTTCAATGTCTGCAAGCATGGCTTGAAAACCGGGTCTTTGAAAGTTCGCGCCGGAGAAGCCGTCGTCGGTGTACCAGCGCAGATTGGTAAAGCCGTTCTGCTTGGCGTAGGTTTCCAAAATCCGTTTTTGGTTGGAAATGGAATTGCTCTCGCCTTGCAACTCGTCCTCATGGGACAATCTCGGATAAAGGGCGGTAATGAGGTTTTGGGTGGCTTGTCTTAACATAAAATCCTCCGTTTCCGACAGCCAGCCCCACTATTCCGT
>NZ_NFKB01000084.1:0-7524 GCF_002160175.1 Faecalibacterium sp. An192 | reverse complement strand
AGCTTTTGCCGTGCTCATCGAGATAGGTGTAGCGGACGCTGTAGGAGCTGCCGCGTTTGGTGATATATGCCATACTGTGCCTCCTTGATCAAGCGGCCCGGAACAGCCAAGCGTCGAAACTGTCCTTGGGAATGCGGATGCTTCCGCCTACCCGGAGGACACGAAACTCACCGGTGGTGTTGCAGAAGTTATAAGCGGAGCGCAGGCTGATGGCCAGCATCTGCGCCACTTCCTCCACCGTGTACACCAGCTTCTGGGCTTTAGGGCTGTTGGTCGGAGACTTGACGGCATTGGTTTGAGTGACCACCTTCATTGTAGCCGGATCAGAGTCCGACTGCAAGGACTTTTTCGTATAATCCAAAGATTTCACATTCTCGTACATTTTATTACACATAGGCATTGCTCCTTACTTATCGTGGCGCATCGCAGGCTCCTGCGTGCTGCGGTCCTCATAAAATCGAATGACCTCCGGTGGGATACTGTCCAGCGTTTTCAGGGCGGCCTCATAGTCCTGCCGCAGCTTGGCATCCTCCAGACGCTTCAAGACGCTCCCTTCCTTCGCTTTATCCAGCGAGGCAGAGAGCGTCTTGTTCTTCTCTTTCAGCTTTTCGTTTTCGGCGGCGGTCTTGGTGAAGGCTACGTTGTACTTTCGCAGCTGGTCCCTCATCCGTGCTACGTTGGGGATATAGCTGTCCAGCACTTTGCTGATCTCCGCCGCACGGCTCTTACCGTTGAAGGGGTTGATACCCACCAGCAGGGCGTCCAACTGCTCCTTCTGCTTGGTCAGTTGGGTCATCTCCTTGAAGATGCGGGGCGGGATATGCTCTCGCCCGGTCTGGCTGGCGCTTTCGCCCCGTTCCAGCTCCGGGTACTGCTTGACCATGTGCTGCCAGAACTCGTCCTGCCACTTCACAAGGTTCTTGCGGTTGCCGATGATCTCTTTCGCGCTCAGCCGTCCGTCAGGGGTCAGCGGCACAAAGCAGAGATGCAGGTGGGGCGTTTTCTCGTCCATGTGGACAACAGCAGAGAGAAAGGTATCCGGGCACTGTCTGCCCTCCAAAAATTTCAGGGCGTACGCAAAGTACGCCCTGATCTCCCGGTTGTTTTTATCCTTGAAAAACTCCGGGCTGGCGGTGACAAGAGCCTCTACCACCCGCACACTGTCCTTGCGGACACGGCAGTGGGCGGCTATCATGCGGTCGGCTTCTTCCCGGTACTTGCCCTGCGGCTGCACCAGATGGAGGTTGTAGCGGCTCCGGCTCGTGTCGATATCCGGGTTGCTGGCGTACTGCTCCTTGGTGCGTTCGTTGTGGGCTTCGATGGGGCTGATGGCAGGCCCCTTGTACTTTTTGAACCTTAAAATGCCGTATTGGGCTTTCATAGATCGCGCTCCTTCTTGGGGTGTACAAAAAATCTGTACGGACTTCAAATAACCCGTACGGTCTGTACAGCGTACAGAAACCTGAAATATAAACGATATCACGTCTTAATTTTCTTCAATTTGCCGTACAGGTGCGTACAAGTACAGACCGTACAGGTTGTACGAACTTCTTCCGTGAAAAAATGCACTTTTTACGGGCAGGGGTGGACAAGCGGCTCGATGCCCACGAATCCCCGCACCCTGCGGCCACCGGGCAGATAGATGTTGTTGGTGGCTTCAAGGTTATAGCGGCGGTCGTTCTGTCGCAGTTCTGCGTTGAAACGGATCGCCGATACGCTGTGGCAGGCGTTGTCCTCGCACCACTGCTTGTAAATGTCGTAGAACTCCTTGGAACTGATGGAGTAGTCTGCCTTGAAGCGAAAGTAGCCCTCGGATTCCATGAAGTCAATGACATTGTTGCTGCTGCGCTTGATGGTGTCCACGTTGGCAGCGGCTCGTTCGCTGACCGTGAAGCGGAAATCGTTCTGCACCAGCCGGTGCAGCCCTTCCAGACACCAGAGCAGGATGCCTTCCAACTCGGCGCACATCTTCTCCACAAGGAAAGGGTCGTCCGTGCGGTCGGCAGGCTTGTCCTTGGTGGTCAGGATAAGCTGGCGGCGGAAGAAGCCATCCGAATGGTCGTATAGCGAGGTCAGCGCACCGTTGCCGAAACAGAGGAACCGGGCGTAAATGTCCCGCTGGTAGCTCTGGACACCTTTACGCTCCAAGTCCAGCTTGGCTTCGGCAGTGACAATCGTTTTGATATAGTTGGTCTTGGGCAGGGCGTTCATGTCCATGTCATCGTCGATCATGAGCAGGCGGCGTTCCAGATCGGCGCGGGCAAAGCGGTTGTTCTCGACTTTCTGGACGCTGCCATTGCTGGCGGCATCTCCCATGAGCCGTTTCAGCACCAGCCCGATGCGGGACTTGCCCTCGCCGCCCTTGCCGACAATGAGCATCATCTTTTGTCCCTTGGTGCTGGGGATCAGGCAGTAGCCCAGATATTCCTGCAAGGTGGGGATGTCGGCATCGTCCAGCAGTTCGTGCAGAAAGGTCAGCCAGCGATCCGGGCTGGCTGCCTTGGGGTCGTACCTCACAGGTAGGCGGTTCTGGCAGAACAGGCGGCTCTCCTGAAAAGAGCCGTCCGGCAGATGGTACACGCCGTTCTGGAGGTGGATGCAGTCCTGTTCGATGGGGAACGGGTCGGAAAAAGCCAGCAGTTTGATGGTCTCCAGAATGTTGGTGACCTTTTTGGACAGGCCGGAGGTGACATATTCCTCGATGTTCTCCAAGATGCGCTGCTTGATCTCGCTTTCGTCCTCCACCGGGCCGTCCAGCGTGTACAGCGTACCGTTGACGCATTTCAGCGGCCACTGTTCCAGAAAGGCACGGCCAAACTGGACTTCGTCAATCTTCTTGCCGTTGTACCAGTCCGGCCATAAGGGGTTGCGGGAAATGTTTTTCTTCATAGGGTGGCTCTCCTTTAGAAAAGTGAAGTGGTGGGTCTCACCGTGAGACCCACCACTTCAGGTGAATAAATTATTAGGCGCACTTTGCTAGAGCAAGGCGGTCGGTGCGCTCCTCCAGCATCAGCAGGTACGACCCGGACAGCAGCTGTGCGGCGGCAGCGGTCTTCTGCTGGGGCGTCCCAAAAGCAACGCAGTCCGTCAGGTGCTCGATGGTCTCGGTCATGTGGAGGGCTTCCACGAACCGCTCGTCCAGCGGTTCTTCCGGGCTGGCGGGCTTGTAACGCTCTCGCCAGTCGTGCAGCAGGTCGAGATAATCGGTCAGCACCCGCAGGCAGTAGGCGATGTCTGCCCACTGCTCGTCCGTCAGGCCACGCTTGGGCGGCGGCAGAGCGATGGCATTGGCGGGCGGCTTGTCCGGGTCAAGCCCGAAGTCGTGTATCAGCTTCTCGGCGGCTTGCCGTGGGTTCAGGTCGAACAGTTTGGCGGTGAGGTCGATGGCATCTCCATTGGCCCCGCAAGCGAAACAGTAATAGTAGGATTCGTTCAGCATCATACTGGGGTGATTGTCGGAATGGAACGGACAGCGCACCATGCCATGGCGGTCGGGCTCCATGCCGTACATCTCTCCCATCTGTCGAACGGTGATGGCGGACTTGATCTTTTGATATAAGCTCAAAATCTCTCCTTTGGTCAAAGGTTTTGGCACGGATCATTTTGATCCCTGCCACGTTCAAAGCCGGTCTCCCTTGCTGCCTCCCGACAGGAAATCTTTTTGGACTCTGTGCCGGCCCCATGCAGGGCGCTCGCTCCCCCGATGGGAGGTCTTGGCGGTCTGGGCAGTTCGGACGGTCATTCTGTTTTCAAGGTCCTGTTATGAAAGATATTTCAGAGGGCTTTCGCGGGAAGCCCCTAATATGTTCGCTGCTGGGGAGTTAATATGTTTTCTTTCTGTCTATAGGATAGCACCACAATGGCCGCTGTGCCGTATATCCATAATGTCGGAAAACAGGTGCAGAAACTGCAAAATTCCACGCTTATGGACAGGAACCGCCGGAAGTGGTATACTGTGCAAAAAACATCGGAGGTGCGACCATGAACATCAAGCTGACACTGGGAGAACGGCTCAAAGACCTGCGTGTGGAGCGGAATCTGAAGTTGGAAACGCTGGCAGAGCAGACGGGCCTGTCCAAATCGGCGCTGTCGAAATACGAGAGCGACGATGTGACCGACCGCAGCATTTATGCGGTGACAACGCTGGCTGAGTTCTATGGCGTGACCACGGATTACCTGCTGGGTGTGACGGAAAACAAAAAACGCCCAGATGCAGTCCTTTTGGACTTGCATCTGAGCGATGGTGCAGTGGATGTATTAAGGAATGGAAAATTCAATCATCGGCTGCTGTGCGAACTGATTGTGCATGAGAATTTCCGGCGGTTCATGACCGATCTGGAAATCTATGTGGATGGATATGTCAGCGCAAACATTCAAAACCTCAATGCTGGTCTGGAAGCGACCCGGCAAATGCTGAAAAAGAAGTATGCAGCAGATGAAAACGATCTATACATGAGCACCTTGAAGCTGGGGCAAATCGATGAAGATGAGTACTTTGGCCGGGTCTTGTATGACGAGTTGGTGGCTATCCTGAAGAACATCAAGACGGAACACCGCAAGGACAAGACCACTTCGGATGGTGCAATGGTCGATAACTTGATGAAGGAACTGGAGGATGCACAGAAACTTGAAGGGTCTGCGGATGAAAAGAAGATCCGAACGGCATTGAAGGCAATCGGCATCAACTACGATAAGCTGACAGAAGATGAAAGAAAGCTGATAAAGAAGATCCTTTATAAAACGGCAATGCTGAAACCGGGGACACTTGCAGGCAACCGGGGAAAGCACAGACGTTGATCATTTGCCTTGCGCCTGATACCATTCATTGAAGTAACGGTCGCCTGCGTCTGCGTCACTGCCGGGAGTACTCTGCGATTTCAAGAATGCGTTGTATAGAGAACTGTATCCTCGCAGGGGTGTGATCTCCTGCACATCCTTGATGTTGCGATACTGCAGAACCTCGAACTCGTTGCGGTAATTGAGATACGCGATGATTTTATCGGCTTTGATCGTGGCCTGATAAACATGGACAGGCAGTTGGTAAAGGAAATTATTACGACGTGCGAACCACTCTGCAACATCGTAAGAGAGTGACCACGAGAGCGAGAGAGGCGCGCGGCTGATGTCGCTGCTAGAACCACGGTAAATCGTAAAAGTATCGAGATCGCGTACGCTTTTCGGCAGGGCATCGCGCCAATTTTCAGGGCGGATGATCCTTGCCCGGCGAACGTATTTTCGAATAATGGGAGAATGGTCGCCGTGGTTGTCGTAATGCTCCAAGGCAAAACGGCACTTGGCCTCCAACGGCATAAAATCCTCGCAAACATATAGCAGATCTTCCATCATTCGAGCATCGTAGAACGAAGAACGCTCAAAGGTATCCCAGTCTTGGTCGTGGGCGACTTGAACCGCTTTTTGGAACTGGGCATCAAGATAGGGGTCGTTCCGATAGATCATAACACGAGTCGCCTCCTTGCCGTTTTGATGGGGTGGATGGGCTATGAAAAAATAATACTACAAAAACTATGGGATGCATAGCCTTTGCAAGAAATATTCTTCGAAGAAACGACAAAGAGTGCTACTAATACAGGGCGGGGAGCGCTGCTGCGGCAGGACGGGAGAACGTACACCATTGGTTCCTCTGCAAGCCTGCGATGGGTGGGCAAAGACCGTCAACTGCCACGCCCATCCGCGCATCCTTCTGCCACAGAACAGGTGCTTGCCGGAACCTCTCGCAGCCCCTTTTCCGCGTCAGCCGGAACCAAGGTGTAACACACTAGACTTTACAAGCAAAGTCGTGTGCCAAAGGGGTGCTGCGGCCCCTTTGGAAACCCAAGAGAAACGCCCATCAACTGCGCTGCTCGTCCTCGGCCAGTGCGCTGATCCGCTTGCCCATGGCCTTGACCAGAGGAACGACAAGCGCATTCCCCATGGTGAAATAGCGCAGTCGTTCCGGCATCCCGGCTGTCCAATCATCCGGGAAGCCGTTGAGCCGTTCGCATTCGATGGGCGTTAGCGTACGCAGACGTTGGGTCCGTGGGTCTGCGACTACATGGGTGCTGCGGGAAACGAAGCCTTCGCTGGTGAGCATCGTGCGGGCAGGAAGGTCAGAACGATCGGGGAACGCCATGGAACCTTCCGAAAAGAAATAAGTAGAACCGTTCCTGCGGTGGCGGGTCTCCTGCACGGAGCGGAGCAGCTTAAATGCAAAACAGACCAAACCTATTTTGAAGTGACCCCAAAAAGTTAGACAATAATTTGAAATAAAAATAGTTCAAACAGCCGAAAGGGCTTGTTGTCTGTGAATTGCAGGCGGCAGGCCCTTTAGCTTTGCCTTAATACGCCGGTTATTGTAGTAATCCAGATAGTCAATGAGTTCTTGTTTGAAGTTCTGCATGGACTGGAACTTTTGCAGATAAAGCAGTTCACTCTTTAGCAGACCGAAAAAGTTTTCTGCCACAGCATTGTCCAGGCAATTTCCCTTGCGGCTCATACTTTGCCGGACACCTTTAGCTTTGAGCATACGCTGGTACTGCTTGTGCTGGTATTGCCAGCCCTGGTCGGAATGGAGAATCAGCCCGGTTCCATCCGGTATAACTGCAAAAGCTTTGTCAAGCATGGTTGTCACCATACTCAAAACCGGCCGTTCAGAGATGGTATAGCTGACCAAATACCCGTTGTGCAGATCCAGAATAGGAGAAAGATAAAGTTTCTGGCCAAACAGACTGAACTCTGTCACATCGGTGACCCACTTTTGATTTGGCTTTTCTGCGTAAAAATCTCTGTTCAGCAGATTGGACGCAACCTTGCCTACATTTCCTTTGTAAGAGCGATATTTTTTCACTCTGACATGACAAACCAGTCTCAGCTGCTTCATGAGTCTCTGTACTGTCTTGTGGTTCAGATATATTCCTCTGCTGCGAAGCGCAATCGTGATACGCCGGTAGCCATACCGACCTTTATTTTCGTGGTAGATAGCAGAAATCTCTGTCTTTGCTTGTGCGTATTTATCTGTCCTGTGCATCCGCTTTCGGTGGTAGTAGAAGGTGGCACGGGGCAGCTGAGCGATTTCAGGCAGAACAGACAATCGATATTTCGGCCTCAGTTTTTGGACTACCAGGGCTTTTTCCTCTGGCGTCGCTCTCGTTCCAAAACCAAGGCTTGTAAGTTTTTTAAGTATTCGTTCTCCGCTCGAAGTCTCTGAACCTCTGCCAGCAGATCTTCTTCTACCTCTTTCGGTAGCTGCCGAGGACGTCCTTTGTTCCCTCTGCCACGCTGTTCCACTTCAAAACCTTCCGGACCCTCAGTCAGGTAAATTTGCTCCCATTGTTGAATTCGGTAATGGTTGCATACTTGAAAGCGCCGGGCCGTTTCCCGGTAACCCAGCTTTTCTTCCAGCATGGTTTCGATTACCATTTTCTTGAATTCCGGTGTATATCTCTTGTTTGGCTTCCCTTTTGGCACAATAAAACACCCCATTTGTTTTCAGTATACCATACTGTCTAACAAATGGGGTGCAGTTCA
>NZ_NFKB01000083.1:0-8232 GCF_002160175.1 Faecalibacterium sp. An192 | reverse complement strand
CCCGGCGCGTCCAGTGGACGAAACAGCCGGGCCGAAGCTGGCGCAGCGCTCCGGTTTTTGCAAGCGCCCTCCGCGGCGCGCCGCAAAAATCGGCTAAGCGCAAGAGGACTGGTCGTTAGGGAGGGTAGGGAGTCCAGAGGGCCTAGGGAGGGGGAGTCGAAACCCCCTCCCTGGCCCTCTGGCCCCAGCGGAGCGAACAAAAAGGAAAAGAAATAGAGTGTTTAACGTGGGGCGGCAAACTATCTGCCTGTTATGCCTGCCCGCTCATACAAAACCGCCCTCCGCGCCGGGTTCCCGGTGTACAGAGGGCGGTTTTGTCATGGGTTAAGGGTTAAGGCTCAGACAATGCCGGTGACGGTGTAGTCCTTGTCCTCCACGGCCTTCTTGAGGACGGCGTCCTCCACATCGGCGTTGAGGGTGACGACGGCGGTGCCGGCGGTGTGGCTGACCTGGGCGCTGTCCACCTGGGGCAGAGCTTCCAGAGCCTTCTTGACGGTGGCCTCGCAGTGGCCGCACATCATGCCTTCAATCTGAATGGTCTTTTGCATGGCGTTTACCTCCGTAGTGTTGATGGGGCACGCGGTCTGCCGGGGAGCCGGAGCAGGGGGCAGGTCCACGGGCCGGATGGGGTTGTCTTTGCGGGCGCTGTGGATGTTGAACAGGTTGAGCCGCAAAGCGTTGGACACGACGCAGAAGCTGGACAGACTCATGGCTGCCGCGCCGAACATGGGATTCAGGGTCAGGCCCAGGGGGATGAACACACCGGCGGCCAGAGGGATGCCGATGATGTTGTAGATGAAGGCCCAGAACAGGTTTTCGTGGATGTTGCGCAACGTGGCGCGGGAGAGCCGGATCAGGGCGGGCACGTCGGACAGACGGCTGTTCATCAGGACCACATCGGCGGCGTCGATGGCCACGTCGGTGCCGGCCCCGATGGCGATGCCGGTGTCGGCCCGGGTCAGGGCGGGGGCGTCGTTGATGCCGTCGCCCACCATGGCCACCTTGCCCTTTTCGCTCAGGGCGCGGATGACGCTCTCCTTGCCGTCGGGCAGCACCCCGGCAATCACCTGATCCACCCCGGCCTGACGGCCGATGGCGTCGGCGGTCTGCTGGTTGTCGCCGGTGAGCATCACCACACGGATGCCCATGTCCCGCAGCTGGCGGATGGCGTCGGGGCTGTCCTCCTTGATGGTGTCGGCCACCGCAATGACACCCAGCAGCCGGCCCTCGCCCCCGAAGAACAGGGGGGTCTTGCCCTGCTGGGCCAGGGTCTGGGCCTGGTCCGCCAGGGCGGCGGGCACCGGCACCAGGGTCTGGATGAAGGCCAGACTGCCGCCGAAGATGCTGCGGCCTTCCAGCTTGGCGGTGAGGCCGTTGCCAGGCAGGGCCTCAAAGTCGGTGACCTGGGGCGGCTGGACCGCCTGGCCGGCGGCGTGGGCCAGCACCGCCCGGGCCAGAGGATGTTCGCTCTTTTGCTCCAGGGCGGCGGCCAGGGTCAGCAGTTCGCTTTCGGTGACGCCGGCGGCGGGCAGCAGGTCGGTGACCTGGGGCTCGCCCCGGGTGATGGTGCCGGTCTTGTCCAGCGCCACGATCTGGGTGCGGCCGGCGGCTTCCAGAGAGGCGGCGGTCTTAAAGAGGATGCCGTTTTTGGCCCCCAGGCCGTTGCCCACCATGATGGCCACCGGGGTGGCCAGGCCCAGGGCGCAGGGACAGCTGATGACCAGCACCGAAATCCCCCGGGCCAGGGCAAAAGCCAGATTCTGGCCCAGCAGCAGCCATACCGCCGTGGTGACCACGGCAATGGCGATGACCACCGGCACAAACACCCCCGACACCCGGTCGGCGATTTTGGCGATGGGGGCCTTGGTGGCGGCGGCGTCGCTGACCATCCGGATGATCTGGGAGAGGGTGGTGTCCTCGCCCACACGGGTGGCCTCACACCGCAGAAAGCCCGACTGGTTGACGGTGGCGGCCGACACGGCGTCGCCGGGGGCCTTGTCCACCGGGATGCTCTCGCCGGTGAGGGCGCTCTCGTTGACGGCGCTGGACCCTTCCAGCACCACCCCGTCCACCGGGATGTTTTCCCCCGGCCGCACCACAAACTGGTCCCCGCGGCGCACCTGCCCGATGGGGACGGTGACCTCCGCCCCCTCCCGCAGGAGGGTGGCGGTCTGGGGGGCCAGCTTCATCAGGCTCTTGAGGGCGCTGGTGGTCTTGCCCTTGCTGCGGGCTTCCAGCATCTTGCCCACCGTGATGAGGGTGAGGATCATGGCGGCCGACTCAAAGTACAGCTCCATCATGTATTCCATCACCCCGGCGCTGTCCCCGTGGAGCTGGGCGCTGGTCATCTGGAACAGGGCGTAGGTGCTCCACACAAAGGAGGCGGTGGACCCCAGGGCCACCAGAGTGTCCATGTTGGGTGCGCCGTGCAGCAGGCTCTTGAAGCCGCTGATGAAAAATTTCTGGTTGATGACCATGACGATCCCCGCCAGCAGCAGCTGAACCAGGCCCACCGCCACATGGTTTCCGGCGAACCAGCCCGGCAAAGGCCAGCCCCACATCATATGACCCATGGAAAAATACATCAGCACCAGCAGAAAGCCCAGAGAAGCCAGCAGCCGCCGCTTGAGCTTGGGGGTCTCGTGGTCGGCCAGGGCGTCCAGATCAGACCCGGCGGGGGCCGCGGCGGGCCCCGCCTGTTTGGGGCTGGCGCCGTAGCCCGCCTCCTGCACCGCCTGGATGATGGCCTGGGGGGAGGCGGTGCCCTCCACCCCCATGGAATTGGTCAGCAGGCTCACCGAACAGGCCGTGACCCCCGGCACCTTGCTGACCGCCTTTTCAACCCGGGCGCTGCAGGCCGCACAGCTCATCCCGGTGACGTTGTATTGCTCCATTGTTTCCTCCCTGCGGCGGGACTTACTTCATCAGCCGCTGGATCACCCGCACCAGCTCGTCCACCGTCTCATATTTGCCGGCCTCCAGGTCGTCCACCACGCAGGTGCGGATGTGCTGGCCCAGCAGCTCCTTGCAGAAGCTGTCCAGCGCCTTGCTCACCGCCGACGCCTGGAACAGGATATCGGGGCAGTAGGCGTCCCGCTCCACCATGCCGCGGATGCCGCGGACCTGGCCCTCCACCCGGTTGAGCCGGTTGATGAGGTCCTGGTACTCCTCGGGGCTGCGGTGGCGGGTGCGGGGAGTGCCGTGCATGGTGGTCACGGGGTAGCCCGCCTGTTCGTCCTCTGCGGCCTCAGCGGCCCCGCAGCAGCACTTCTTTTCTTCTTCCATCATCGAAAAAACCTCTCTTTCGTTGGCTTATGCTCGTATCTGCACCAAAGGAGGCTACCCGTGGGGGTATCCATGGCCCCAGTATAGCACGCTTTCTCCCACAAGACAAGTGGGAAATAATACCTATACCCCCTATAAGTGTGAAAGATGGGTGAAAACGACTGTCCCCCGCCATCCCAAAAAAACAAAAGCGCCCCGACCGTTCGAGTGCATCGTCCGGTCCGGGCGCAAACAGGGGAGAGGTCCCCGTGGTATTTATTTGTAGAACTGCTCCATGAAAGCGATGTCGCTGGCGGCCCGGGCAGGGACTGCCTCCTCCCGCAGGACGGGCAGGCTGGCCTGGGGCAGCTGGCGCAGCATGGCGAAGCCGCCGGCGTAGTCGATGGCGGAATCCTCCAGGCTGGTGGAATAGTGGCTGCCGTCGGGTTTAAAGGCCTGGCCCTTGAAATGGACGGCGGCGATCTTGTCGCCGTACCAGCTGCCCACCTTGTCCCAGATGCGGCGCTGGTCGTCCAGGGCGGCGTTTTCGGCGCCGATGTAGTTGGCCAGATCGCAGATGATCTTCAGGTTGGGGCTGGCTATGGTGTCCAGCACCATCCGGGTGGCCTCGGGGGTGTTCATGGCGTGGTGGTAGACGCACTCGATGCCGAACAGCACCCCTGCTTCCTCGCAGGCGGGCAGAATCTCGCCCAGACTCCGCAGCAGGGCCTCCTGGGCGTCCTGACGGCGGACGCCGGGCTGCTTGGCCATGGGGGTGGTCTCGCTGCCCATGCAGCGGGCCCCCAGAATTTTTGCGTTGCCGATCTGGCTCAGGACCTTGGCCACTTCGGCCTTGCGGCGGTCTTCATCCACATAGCTCAGCTCCACATAGGTGCCGTAGACGGCGATGGAGACCCCGGTGTCCTGGACGGCCTGACGGGTGGCTTCCACCAGCTGGGGGGTGACGTCGCTGTAGCTGGACACCCCTTCCACCGCTTTGGTGTAGGCCAGCTGGGTGCAGGCGAAGCCTGCCTGCCCGATGGCTCCCAGCAGGTCGGCGGGGGTATGGCGGCCGAAGTCGTGGCCCCGGGCGCCGGTGATGAATGCAGGCATGGTTTTTCCCTCCCTCAGCTGAACAGCCGGTTGGTGAACACGTCAAAGGCCCGGGCCCACCAGTGCCACTCGTGGGTCACGTCCTGGCCCCAGATCTCGGTGGATACCGGGATGCCGGCGGCCTTGAGGGCCTCGTCCAGGGCCAGGGTGGAGGCCAGAGCTTCCGGCTCCCGGCCGTCCTGGGCCTGGCCGGCGTACAGGAGAATCTGACGGCCCTGGAGGGCGGCCTTGTCGGCGCTGTCCAGCAGGCCCACCGCCAGAGCGGCCAGGGGACTGTTGCGCAGGGCCAGATCGTCCTCGGCGCCGCCCATCCGGCCGGCCACGTCGTACCGGCCCGACAGGCCGATGGCGCCGCAGAACAGTTCGGGCCGGCGCAGCAGGCAGTTCACCGCCTGGTAGGCGCCCAGGTCGGCGCCCGTCACCCACAGCACCGGCTTGGGGGCGGCGGTCTTTTCAGCCGGCTTGTCCGCCTCGGCCGCGGAGGCGGCTTTGGCAGCGCTGCCGGCGGCGTTCAGGGCAAGGATGCGGGGAACCAGTTCCCCGGTGATGTAGCAGAAGTACTTCTCCTGCATTTCGGCCCGGCGGCGGGGAGACAGACTCCCGTTCAGCAGGCCCTCGGCGTCGATGCTGTCGGCGCAGAACAGCTGAATCCGGCCGTTCTGGATCAGCCAGGCAGCGGCGTCGGGCATGGCGTTGTTCTCCCAGTCGTAGAACCGGCCCCCCTCGCAGGGGAACGCCAGCACCGGCACGCCCGCCGTGCCGTAGACCTTGAACTCCATGTCCCGGCCCAGGGCCGTGCTCCATTCCTTATAATAGATGCCTTCCATCATGATGCAGAGCCTCCTTGCGTCGTTATTTGAACTGATTTTGCTGGGGGTCGTACTGGTAGCCGGCCGCGGCCAGTTTGGCACACAGATCGGCCTGGTCCACGTCCAGGTCCTCGCACAGGGCGTCCAGGGTGGGGTAGTAGTCCCGGAGCTTCAGGTTCACAACGCTCAGCAGCATGACGGGATCGCCGGGCAGCGCCATAGAAAACACCTCTTTCTGCACAATAAAACAAAAAGCCGGCCACGCCAAACGTGACCGGCAACATACACCACAGACTTAGACAGCGCGGGTAATCTTGCCAGCGCGCAGGCAACGGGAGCATGCATAGACGTACTTGGGGGAGCCGTCGACGACCGCCTTGACGCGGCGGACATTGGGCTTCCAGGTACGGTTGGAGCGGCGATGAGAGTGGGAGACCTTGATACCAAAGGTCACGCCCTTGCCGCAGCATTCACACTTAGCCATGATTTTCGCACCTCCTATGAAGTGAAATCAGAAAGGGAATTCAAAACAATACAGTGTAATCAGCCCTATCATTTTACCAGACGCGGCGGAAAAATGCAAGTACCTTTTCAAAAAAGATCGCGGTTTTTTGCAAAGAGGTGGGGTGAGGCCTTGTGCGGCGGTGGAAAAAATAGTATCATGGAACCATCCCCGCGGTGGGCGCAGGCCCCCGGGGGGAGAGTTTAAGGAGCAACGGAGGAACCCAACCCTATGACCATGGGTATCTATTATCTCACCCGGCTGCTGGTGGCGCTGGTGGCCATCCCCTGCCATGAGGCGGGCCATGCGCTGGCCAGCTGGCTGCTGGGCGACCCCACCGCCCGCCAGCACGGGCGGCTGTCCCTGAACCCTCTGCGCCACTTTGACCTGCTGGGCACCATCTGCATGGTGGTGGCGGGGGTAGGCTGGGCAAAGCCGGTCCCCACCGACGCCCGCCGGTTCAAGCATCCCAAGGCCGGCATGGCCATCACCGCCCTGGCGGGCCCGGCGGCCAACCTGATTCTGGCCTATCTGTCCATGGCGGTGTGGAAGGCCGTCTATTACTGGGCCCCCGAAAATGACCTGACCCTGTACGCCACCTACTTTTTACACTATATGGTGCTGATGAATGTGGGCCTGGCGGTGTTCAACCTGATCCCGGTGCCGCCCCTGGACGGCAGCCGGGTGCTGCTGGTGTTTTTGCCCCAGCGGCTGTATTTCGGGGTGATGCGTTACGAAAAGGTGATTCTGGCCATCCTGTTGGCAGTGGTGTGGTACGGCGCCCTCAACGGGCCCATCGCCCTGATGTCCAACGCGGTGTGGGGCCTGCTGTACGAGGGCACCGGCTGGGTGGACCAGCTGGCCTATACCGCCTACTATACCCTCATCGGGACGAAGGTGTGACGGGATGGCAGAATTGACGTTCCATCTGGAGGACTTCGACGGCCCCCTGGAATTGCTGCTGACCCTGGTGCAGGCCCACAAGATGGACCTGCACAACATCCCGATTCTGGCCCTCATTGACCAGTACACCGCGGTGGTCACCGAGGCCCAGATCCAGGAGCCGGACGTGTCCAGCAGCTTCATCGAGATGGCGGCCCGGCTGGTGGAGATGAAGAGCTGGCTGCTGCTGCCCCGCAGCAAGGAGGCCGAACAGCTCAAGCAGGAGCTCACCGGCCGCCTGATTGAATACGACCGGTGCCGCCGCCTGGCGGCCCAGCTGGGGGCCCGGGCGGCAGAGGTGACGGTGTATGTGCGGCCTCCGGCCCGGCTGGAGACCGACCCGCTGTACCCGCTGCACCATTCGGCCCAGATTCTGGCCGACTGCTGGCAGGCCATGGCGGGCCGGGTCAAGCCCCCGCCGGTGAGCCAGGAGACCTTTGAACCCCTGGTGGCGGCCCCCTTTGTGTCGGTGGAGAGCCGGGTGGTGCACATTCTGCGCCGTCTGGCGGCCGGCAAAGCCCGCCGCCTGGACCAGCTGTTCCCGCCGGATCAGGAGGTGTCCGCCACGGTGGCCACCTTTCTGGCGGTGCTGGAACTGGTGCGGGCGGGCCGCCTGGAAATCGCCGAGGACGGGGGTTTGACCATCCGCCGGGGCCGCCTGGCCCGTCCGGCCCCGCCCCCGGCCGAAAAGGAGGAAGGATAAACCATGGAGCATATGGAACTGGAGGCCCTGCTGGAAGCGGTCCTCTTTGCCCACGGGGAGCCGGTGGGGGCGAACAAGCTGGCCGCCGCCCTGGAACTGCCCGAGGCCAAAATCACCGCCGGCCTGGCCGCCCTCCAAAAGCGGTACGAGGCCCCGTCCAGCGGCCTGACCTTGCTGCATCTGGGGGACCACTGGCAGCTGGCCACCAAAAACCAGTATGGCTACTGGGTGCGCAAGGCTCTGGAAACCCGCCGGGCGGTCCCTTTGTCCCCGGCGGCGCTGGAGACATTGACCGTCATCGCCTACAATCAGCCGGTGTCCCGGGCCTTCATTGAACAGGTGCGGGGGGTGGACTCCTCCTCCAGCGTGGCGGGCCTGCTGGAAAAGGGCCTCATCGAGGAGGCGGGCCGGCTGGACCTGCCGGGCCGGCCGGTGAGCTTCCGCACCACCGACCATTTTCTGCGGGTGTTCGGGCTGTCCAGCCTGGAAGACCTGCCGCCCATCCGCGCCGAGGCGGAGGAAGGAAAGGAGGGCCCTGCATGAGCATTCTGGGAGCTTTGGCGGCCTCCGTGCTGTTTGTATTGCGGGCGGTGCTGATTCTGCTGGGGGTGGTGCTGGCCCTGGCTTTGCTGGGACTGGTGATTCCCTTTTGCGCCGATGTGGCGTGGGAGGGCGACCCGGAAGGGGAGACCGACGGCACCCTGGAAGTCCGGGCGGGGGCGCTGGGCCTGACCTTTCCGGTCTGGCGGTATCCCGCGCCCCCCGCGGAGGAAGCTGCTTCCGGCCCGCCGGCAAAACCTGGTTTTTTTGCCCGCGCCTGGTCTAAACTGAAAGAGAAGTGGACCGCCTGGCGCCAGAAGCGGGCGGCGAACAAGCCCCCCCGCCCCAAAAAGCAGAAA
>NZ_NFKB01000082.1:0-8400 GCF_002160175.1 Faecalibacterium sp. An192 | reverse complement strand
TTTCCCTTTTGGGGTAAGACGGGGAAGGATAGGCTGCGGCTATTGCCACATGATGCTTTAACCTATTACTTGCTTACAGTAACGTTTATACCGCCCCTACGGGCGCACTTGGTTTAATCCAAAATCTCGTTTTACCGCTGCCGGAGCCGCCCACAATGAGCACATTTTTATTGCGCGCCGTTTTGGGGTCTTTGGGGCGGCTGGACATGGTGAGGCGCTCGGTTTGGGTCAGAATGACGTTATTTTCAAACTTGGGGTCTACATACGGCTCAATATCTTTGGCATTGCCCCAACGAGCCGACCCATACTCGCTGCCGTGGCGGTATTTTTTAGCATTTTTGCTTCTAAGATACACAGCAAGCCGCAGGCCAGCACCGCAGAACAGGCCAACGCATAAATCCAGCGGGTGGAAGCTGGGAATGATTCGGCCCAGAGCATCCGGCAGTACCGACATGAGGGACATCATCTTCTGGGAAAAGTCAGCCCCTGCTGCCAGCCTCCAGGCATAGCCCAGATTGGTGGCAAACAGGCCCATCAGGACATAGGGCAGGTTTAAGAGGATTAGGCGCTTTGTGTTCTGATTCACCGGTCGCCACGCTCCTGTTTCTTTTCTTTCATCTTGCTGGGGATAAGTTCGGCTGCCAGAGCCTTCAGCTCTCTGAGCTGTTTCAGCACGCTGGGGCGCTTCTGCTTTTTGACCAGCTTTGCGGAATATTCCTTGAAGGCGGCGGTCAGGGAGTCCGTATCCCGAGCTTTGAAGAATACCAGATACTTGGGCGGGTCGGCGTGGTTTTTGGTGATGGCGTAGTCCACGCCATACTTATCCAGAATCCGTTTGAAGTCCCGGATGCCAGTTTTCTCGATCTCGATGTTGGTCGCCCCCTGGTCCTGCCGCAAAAGCTGCTTGACGCTCTGGCGGCCAAGGGGCTTTGCGTGAGCTTTCTGCGCCCGCCACTGGAAGAACTTACGGGCTGCCGAGATGATCGTCCGGCCAGTGAGCTTGGTAGTGCTGATGGCAAAGTTGATTGTTCTGTTCTCTACATCTTCCTGCATGAGTATCCGCCTCCTTTCCCGCCTGCATCAGAGCCGCGACGAAAATACCGAACCATGTTCCCGCCGCAAAAATTGCCAGTCCCACCCACATGGTCAGTCCAGGCAGATGCCGGTGAAGCTCGTTCCATCCGCAACCAGGGCGGTATCATGCTGGGCCAAAAACTCTGCGATTCGGCAGATGTCTTCCAGTTTCAGAGAGGTGATGGCCCCCTCGTTGTCGATGCGGAAAAAGATCACCGTCCCGGTGAGATAATTCCTGCCGGGCAAGTGAATGACCTGCGCCGGGCAGTAGCTCATCATGAGGGGCTCGCCCGGCAGGGCGTAGAGCATATCGCTCTCCTCAAAGCAGGGCAGATAGTCGGGCGCGTCTTCCAACCGGATGACCGACAGAGGCAGGTCAGGGCCGGCGGCTGCCAGATAAATGCGCCGTTCCGGCTCAGGAGCCGGGACGGCTTTCTGCTCGAGAAGTGCATCCAGCTTCTTTTCGATGTCGCAGACCTTCGCGTAGATCTGCTGCGCGGGGGTAAGATTTTTGTTGTTCATAGGCATTCCTCCAAATTTTTGTGTTGTGTTTTGTTTACTCTGCCAGCTGGTCAGCGTTCCTGGCTGCGCTGGCGCTTCTTTTGCCACTGTTCCAGCAGCTTGATGATGGTGTCCTCCATCTGTTTGGGCGTATAGGATCTCGGGAAGTATTTCCGCAGCACGTCGTTCTTGATGGTCACGCGGTCCTGCTCGGCTTTCTTTTCCTCACCCATGATGTCGAAAATGGCGTCATAGCTGCACTTGCCCTCCTGGCTCAGCTTCTTGATGCGCTGGGCTTGGGACAGGGAAGGGGCGTTCTGGGTGTCCTGCATGGCCTCTAAAAAATCCCGCTGTTCCGAGTCTGCCAAATAAGACAGCTCCACAGCGGGATTGAAGGATACTTTCTTTTGGTCCACCAGGTCCAGGAGTTCGGGAATCAGGTGCGTGAGGCGAATAAACCTTTTGACTTGAGACTTACTGTCATCACTGTCCAAAGCTACTTTTTCTGCGGCTGTCAACTTCGGCCCAAGTTGGGCCGAAGTTAAATCCGACCTAGCACCTTGATTTTTTATAGCTTCCAGCTTCATTTTGTAGGCAAAGGCCCGTTCGCTGGGCAGGATGCTCTCGCGCTGCAAATTGCTGTCCACCATGTTGATGATGGCCTGGTTATCGTCCATGTCGCGGACAATGACAGGCAGGGTTGTCAGCCCTGCCAACTCCGCCGCATGCTGCCGCCGGTGCCCTGAAATGATTTCGTATCCTCCTTCCTCCCGCGGCCGGACAATGAGCGGGGCCAATACGCCAAACTGGGCCACGCTCTCCACTGTCCGCTGCATGGCTTCATCGTCCAGCACTTTGAAGGGGTGGTTCTTGAAAGGGTGCAGGTCCGCGATGGGGATTTGCTGGATTTGCTCGGTCTGGCGGCTCTCTTCGGTTGAAAAAATGTCATCGTAACTGGTCAAGCTGATGTTTGCGCCGTTTTTCGGAATTGTGCATCACCTCCTTCGTCAGTGCCCGGTAGGCTTCCGCCACTTTCCCCTTGGGGTCGTGGGCAAAGATGCTTTTGCCCTCGGCGCTGGTTTCCGCTGCCCGCACCGACCGGGGTATTCCCTGTTCAAAAACCTTGATTTTGCCGCCATAAGCCTGCCGAATCAGTGTGTCAATCTCCTTTCCGTAATTGGTTCGGCTGTCGGTCATGGTCATGAGGATGCCCTCAATCCGCAATCGCGGGTTGATTTGCCGCCGCACCCGGTTGATGGTCTGCAGCAGCTGCTCCAGGCCCTTGGCGGGCAAATATTGTGCCTGCACCGGGATAAGGGCACTATCTGCTGCGGCCAAAGCGTTAATCGTAAGCATTCCAAGGCTGGGGGTGCAGTCCAGCAGGATGAAGTCATACGAGCGTTTCACGCCATCCAGCGCCTGTTTCAAGACCTTTTCCCGGCTCATGGCGTTGACCAGTGACACTTCCATCCCCGCCAGCTCAATGCTGGACGGGATCAGGTCAACACCTTCTGCATGATGGAGGATTCCTTCTCCCGGCTGGATGGGTTTATCTTCCAGGACCTTCTTCATGAGGTCGGAAAGTGTCACATCCAATTCATCCGGCCTGGGCCAGCCCATGCTGATGGTAAGCGAACTTTGCGGGTCTACGTCCACCACGCATACCTTTTTGCCCTCCATTGCCAGGCCGATACCCAGATTTTCGCAGGTCGTGGTCTTGCCGGTGCCGCCTTTCTGGTTGGTTATGGCGATCACAGTTGCTTTTTGGGCCAAATTCATCATCCCCCTTTGTGCCGGCTAAGCCGGTTACTTTGTGTTCATGTCATGCTGTACCCGGGCTGCATAGGAGCTGTGCATGGTCATGGGTGCATTGTACAGCGCGGCCAGCAGATACTGCCGCATATTCCGCACCTGGGTGGTGTTCTCCTTGAGGCAGCCCAGGACAAACCGAATATGGTCGCTGTCCAGCTTCATGAGCTGGCTTTTCACTACTTCGGCGGGCTTATCGTCTCCAGCAATGCGGATCAGCTTCCGGCGGCTGCACACGGTATCCACCAGAAGCTCCAGCATCTCCCGCAGCATATCTTCATCGTCGGGATTGGCTGCAATCAGAGAATCGACGTTGAGCTGCTTTGAAAAATAATCCTGATACACAGTGCGGTCGTCTTTCCCTTCGCATTCCATTCCGGCGGCCACGCCGTCTGCTTCGCCAGAAAGGAAAGGATCAGTCTTGTTCTTGTCAGTATTATTCTTATCAGTCTTATTACGTCGTGATTTTAACGGCTCTGGAGTCGTGGTTTTCACGGCTCTTGAATCGTGATTTTCACGATTCTTGATACGTGATTCTGAAGGGTCAGAGACAAAGTTCTTCACATAGATGAGGCTGGGTTTGCCAAGGCCGCGTCGCTTGCGCTCAATAAGACCGACGCCTTCCAGCTCCCGCAGGAGCTTGCTCGCCTTGTTGTCGGCACAGTAGAGCGCATCCATGACTTCCTCCACTGTGAAGATGATGTACACCCGGCCGGCATCGTCCAGCCAATCATTCCGGGCAGAAAGGCTCATCCGGTCCAGCAGGAGGCCATAGAGGATTTTCGCCTCGGCGGAGATGCTGCGGAACCGCGCATCTGTAAAAAGGACCTTGGGCAGACGGTAGAACGAAAACAGGTCGGCTTGTCCGCCGTAAAAGTAATCCAGCATAATCAATCACCTTTCTTTACACCAACTGAAAAAGCGTGCCCCAGATGAGACACAATCTCCTCCAAGGCACGCTTTTCATCCAATTTTCAAAGCTTCCTTATGCACTTTTTGTCCATATTTTAGAGCATCTTCAATCCCCTTCTAAAAGTCAATTTTTTTGAAAAATTTTCAACAAATTAAGGCGATTACACGTTATTTTTTGAGGTTGGTTTATTGTGTGTTACCTGGCCCGAGCAGGCGCTGCGGGCCAACATCCACTGCCAGATTTCTCTGGCCCTCAACCGCATCTACACCGAGTGGTACCCCAGCCGCGGCTACAACTTCAACATCACCAACTCCACCAGCTACGACCAGTACTACGTCCACGGCCGGACCGTCTTTGACGTGATGGTCAACCTGACCGACGACATTTTCAACACCTATGTCCGCAAGGTGGGCACCGTCAACCCCTACTACACCGAGTACTGCGACGGCAAGAGCGTCTCCTGCCCCGGCCTCAAGCAGTGGGGCACCGTCACCCTGGCCGAGCAGGGCCGCAACGCCCTCAGCATCCTGAAGTACTACTACGGCAGCAACATCGAGGTGGTCCGCACCTCCAACATCGCCTCCATCCCCGAGAGCTATCCCGGCAGCCCGGTGCGCCGGGGCGACCGCGGCCCCAGCGTCTTTACCCTGCAGCGTCAGCTCAACCGCATCACCAAGGACTACCCCTTCCTGGGACTTCTGAACGTGGACGGCATCTTCGGCAGCCAGATGGAGGCCACCGTCAAGCGGTTCCAGCAGCAGTTCAACCTGAGCGCCGACGGCGTGGTGGGCCGCCAGACCTGGTACAAGATCAGCTATATTTATGTGGCCGTCAAGGATCTGGCCGAGCTGACCAGCGAGGGCGAAACCGTCTCGGGCGTCCTGTCGGACGGCACCTGGGGCGGCACCACCCTCCGCACCGGCTCCACCGGCGGCGCAGTGGAACAGGTCCAGTTCTGGCTCAACATCATCAGCCAGTACGTCTCCTCCATTCCGTCGGTGACGGTGGACGGCGTCTATGGCGCCGGCACCGCCGCCGCAGTGCGGGCCTTCCAGCAGCGGTACGGCCTGACGGTGGACGGCGTGGTGGGCGAAACCACCTGGAACGCCATCTATGCCCAGTTCCGCAGCATCCAGGTGGACAACGGCATCCCCAACGCCTACCCGGGCGTTCCCCTGCGGGAAGGTGACACCGGCCAGAATGTCCGCCTGATTCAGTTCTGGATGAAGATCGCCCGCACCGTCTACACCGGCCTGAACAACCCCAGCGTGGACGGCATCTTTGGCCCCAGCACCCGCCGGGCGGTGGAAACCTTCCAGCGGTACTTCGGCCTGACCGACGACGGCGTGGTGGGCCGCACCACCTGGAACAAGATGCGGGAGGTCTACACCGACATCGCCAACGACCTGCTGTCCTCCAGCCTGCGGCCCGGCGAGTTCCCCGGTACCCTGCGCCGCGGTTCCAGCGGGCGGGCGGTCCGGGAGCTGCAGTACTACCTCTATCTGATGCACTCCTATGACTCCAGCATCCCCTCGGTGACCATCGACGGCCAGTTCGGCGCCAGCACCGAGGCCGCCGTCCGGGCCTTCCAGCGGGTATTCGGCCTGACGGTGGACGGCGTGGTGGGCCGCGCCACCTGGGACACCCTGTACGCCCAGGTCAACCGGCTGCGCCTGTCGGGCCCGGTGGTCTCCCTGACCCGGATGGATTATCCCGGCACGCCGCTGACGGTGGGGTCCTCCGGCAATGCGGTGCTCTACTACACCACCATGCTGGCCCGCATCGCCTACTACTACGACGATGTCACCAGCCCGGGTATTCTGGAGACCTACACCGACGAGCTGGCCGAGGACACCCGCAGCCTGCAGGCTCTGCTGGGCCTGCCCGAGACCGGCATTGTGGATGCTGACACCTGGTCTGCCGCCGAGGCCCTGAGCCTGGACCTGATGACCAACGCCATCAGCATCGGCGCCATCCAGCAGGAGACCGGCGCCATTGAGGGGGACTGAGCCATGGCACGCCTACTGATTTACGACGAATACTCCAACCGCATCTACACCTATCCCAAGATCAACGAAAACGACCCCATGCCCTACAGCACCGAGAGCACCCTCAAGGTGCGGGAATTCCGCGGGGAGTCGGGCAGCCCCACCCTCTGGACCACCACCGCGGCCATGGAGGCCTGGAACCTGACCCGCCGCCGGTACGGCAAGGGCATTTATGTGGGCTATGCCTTCCGGCGGATCTGGGAGGGCGGCCACGGCACCCGCAGCCAGCACTACGCCGGCGTGGCCTTTGACGTGGGCCAGAACACCACCAGCGCCAACCGCGCCGAAATCCACAATGCCGCCCTCCGCACCGGCGCCTGGGGCTATGTGGAACCCCTCTCCCAGACCCCCACCTGGGTTCACTTTGACCGCCGGTACGGCCTGCCCGCCTGCACCAGTTCCGGCACGGGCTACCCCACCCTCCGGCGGGGCAGCCGGGGCTGCTATGTGATGATCCTGCAGGATGCCCTGTCCACCCTGGGTTACTCCACCGGCGCCCAGATCGACGGCATTTTCGGCACCATGACCGAAAACGCCCTGCGGGGCTATCAGCGCCGCAACTGGCTGACGGTGGACGGCGTCTGCGGCTGCAGCACCTGGACCAGGATCACCACCGCCGTCCTGGGGGTGGGCCGCACCGCCTCCACCATCGACTAAGGCGGTTGCATTGGATGGCAAAACGTGCTAAAATGGTCAAAACCTAAAGCGGTATAGAAAAAGGAGAGGGAAAAGGATGGAATTTTCAAAGCGGATGAAGCTGTTCGGCGACGAAATCTTCGCAGCGCTGAACGAGAAAAAGGTGGCCCTGGAGGCCGAGGGCCGGACGATCTACAACCTGAGCGTCGGCACCCCCGACTTTGCCCCTGCGCCCCACATCCAGCAGGCTCTGCTGGACGCCGCCCGGGACCCCGAGAACTGGAAGTACAGCCTGCGGGATCTGCCTGAGATGCTGGAGGCGGTCTGCGCCTACTACAAGCGGCGGTTTGGTGTGGAGATCACCCCCGACCAGGTGGCCAGCTGCAACGGCAGCCAGGAGGGCTGCGGCCACATCGGGATGGCCCTGTGCGACGAGGGGGACACCGTCCTGCTGCCCAACCCCTGCTACCCCGTCTTTATCGCCGGGGCAAAGCTGGCCGGGGCCGAGCCCTACTACTATCCCCTGGTGAAGGAACACGGCTTCCTGCCCTATGTGGCCGACATCCCCGAGGACGTCGCCCGTCGGGCCAAGTATATGATCGTATCCCTGCCGGCCAACCCGGTGGGCAGCGTGGGCAACCCCGCCCTTTACGAGGAGCTGGTGGCCTTCGCCAAGAAATACGACATCCTCATCATCCACGACAACGCCTACAGCGACATCATCTTTGACGGGGCCGAGGGCCACAGCTTCTTCAACACCCCCGGCGCCATGGATGTGGGCGTGGAGTTCTTCAGCCTGTCCAAGAGCTTTGACGTCACCGGCGCCCGGATCAGCTTCCTGGTGGGCCGGCCCGACGTGGTGGCGGCCTTCCGCCGCCTGCGGGGCCAGATTGATTTCGGCATGTTCCTGCCCATCCAGAAGGCAGCCATCGCCGCTCTGACCGGTCCCCTGGACATGGTCAAGGACCAGTGCGCCGTCTATCAGCAGCGCCGGGACGCCCTCTGCGGCGGCCTGCGGTCCATTGGCTGGAACGTCCCCGACAGCCACGGCAGCATGTTTGTCTGGGCTCCCATCCCCGAACGGTACGCCACCAGCATGGATTTCTGCATGGATCTGGTGGAAAAGAGCGGCGTCCTGTGCACCCCTGGCTCCAGCTTTGGGCCTCTGGGCGAGGGCTATGTCCGCTTTGCCCTGACCATGCCCGCTGAGCGGATCGCCGAGGCGGTGGCCGCCATCCGGGACAGCGGCATCCTGAACTAAATCCATCCAAAACAGCGCCAGCCGGCAAGGGAGCAACCCTGCCGGCTGGTTTTTTGTATAACGAAAACCACTCGCTAGGCGAGTGGTTCGAAAAAAGACTTATGTCGATGATGATGACAGAAAAACTCCCTTTGCTTAAAATGGAAGTGCGGTCTGCC
>NZ_NFKB01000081.1:0-8653 GCF_002160175.1 Faecalibacterium sp. An192 | reverse complement strand
TCCCAACGCTGGCTTTTGACCAGTGCAGGTCACAGTAGGGTTACTCCAAATGGATAGAGCAGCGTTTACACGCAATACATTACGCGACTTCGTGTCGCACCTCGGCCTCGGGGTCGCACACGATAATATCGTCGTCCGTGGAGAGGAATGCGTTTGTGATTTCCCGTTTGGCAGCGAAGGACTTGCCTGAACCGGGCGTACCCAGAATCAGGCCGTTGGGGTTTTTCAGCCGCTTGCGGTCCACCATAATCAGGTTGTTGGAGAGGGCGTTCAGGCCGTAATAGAGCGCGCCTTCCCCGGCTTGGAAAAGCTCCTGTGTCGTAAACGGGATGAAGATAGCGGTACTGGATGTGGTCAGCGCCCGCTCCGCCTCCACCATGTTGTGGGCCAGGGGCAGGCTGGACATAAGGCCCTGTTCCTGCTGCCAGTCCAGCCGGGTGAGCTGGCAGTTGTGCTTCTGGGCAATGCTGGCCGCCTGAAAGACGGTGGTTTCCAGCTCCTGTGGCGTCCGGCCGGTGTTGAGAATCAGGAAGGTAAGCAGGAACATCCGCTCATTCTGGCTTTGCAGCTCTTTCAGAAGGTTCTTGGCGTCGCGGCCATAGGTCGCCAAATCTGACGGCAGTATGTCAATATCGTAGCCTGCGCGGACAGCTTTCTTCTGTTCCTCGATCTTCCCGCGGTCTAGTTCAGTGATGGTCCGCTTGACCGTCTTGATAGCCTTGTTCTGGTCCACCGAGTGGATGTGCATGGTGACAACCTGACTGGACTCCATGCCGAGAAAGTCTTTCAGCAGCTGGTCGCTCAAATCCGACGCCGTGATGGACAGAAAACTCATGGCCCCGTACATCCCGCCGATCTGGCAGGTACGGGTGTTGAAAGCAAAGGCGCTGGGGGCAATAAAGTCTTTTGCAGACAGGCCCGACTTGGGCAGCTCCTTCCAGTTGAATCTGAATTTGGATTCGCCGTCCATGTGGAACATATCGTGCATGAGGCGCAGCCGTTCCTCGCCGTTGAGGACCCGGGCCGCCGCGCCCAAGCGACGGAAGTTGTTGAGGATGTCGTTTTGCAGGTGGTCCAGTCGGGGCTTTGCCTGCCGCATGGCCGCCGCCTCGATGCCGAAGGTCAGGTACTTGGTCTTGGTCAGACCGTTGTTGCCCTGGGCAAGCTGCTTTTTCAGCATCTGGCTGTACTCAGCCCGGATGTCATCGAAGCCGTCCTGCCGGGGCCGGATGCGGATGCTGTGCTCGAAGCTCTCAGCGTCAGCCGCCATGTTCACAAACGAAAACTCGAAGTGGACCGACGAATCAAAGAAATTCAAAAAGCTGCACCATTCCTCAAAAATTGCGGTCTTGTCCTCCTGCAGGGCCAGCTGGTAGTTGATGTCCTGAAACTGGATGGTGCGGGTGTAGTAGTTGGAGCACACCCGACAGGTGCCGTCGGCAAACATCCGCTCAAAAGGGATGGTCTGCTGGGCAGTGCGGGGGATGCCGTCGTCCCGCTTGGCAGTTTTCACAATGCGGTCTATCTTCTTCTGCTCCGATTTGCTGAGCAGGGGTTTATCTGCGGGCTTTTCGCTGTTCCGCTTTTTGAACAATGCGGGTCACCTCCTCCTGGGCGTCTGTCTGCCGCATCAGGGCGGCGTAGTAGTTGTTGGTACGGTAAGGACGGACCTTGGGCCGGACGAACTGGGCCTGATAGAACTGCCGGGCCACCACTTCGGGGGGCTGGCCGTTGCGCTCGTACAACCCGAAGAAGAAAAACGGGAGCATGACCACAATCATGGCCAGGGCTGCCAGGCTGAGATTCCCTGCCGAGCGGACAAAAAAGTAGACCGGCACACCGATGAGTGCGCCGGTCCCGAAGCAGATGAGCTGCCGTTTGGTCAGGCCGAATAGGATTTTGGATTTAACCCGCGTCAAGTCACGCGGGACGGAAATATAGGCTGCCATTTGTACCTCCTTATATAATAGGTATAGGGTCAGTGGGCGTTGAGGATGCTGCGGGCGAGGGTGCCGGTCTTGAGCAGGGTAAAGCAGAGCAGGACGGTGTACCCGATGACGCCCCAGATAGAGCCGATGGGGTCGGATGCAAACGAAACGCCCTGAATCAGCACCGCGTAGATGCCCACACAGATCATGATGAGGAAGCCCTGCAAGCCCAGGGCCAACAAGCCGCGCAAATAGTTCTGGCCGATCTGCGATTGTTCTTTGCTGCCAAAAGTGGAGAATGGAACAGGGGCTAAACTCACGGCAAGTAGGGTAAGAACCCGGCGCCTTGCCATATTGCTATGGTAGGTTTCCAAGAACTCCCCTCCGAACCGGACTTACACCTCTCAGCGTATCCGGCTCTCCGGATGTCAGTCTAATTTTCCAGCGTGTAATTTGTCGTGGCAGTTAACGCAAAGCGCCATGGTCTTACGCTTGCGCCCGATCATGGCGATTTCCCATTGTTTCCTGCCTTTCAAATCCTTGAGTTTTCGAATATGGTGCATTTCCAGCGGCATATTCTCCGCACCACACCACTCGCATTTGTTGGCTTTCAGCCTTTTTATGAGGCTGTTGCTTCCATAGTTCTCAACAGCTCTTGCCACTATATCAGGATTTTCCTTGCCTACTTTGGTGTCGCGGCGGAATCCCTTATTGTAGAACAGTGTCTGCCCGACCTTGCCATTTTTCTGCAAATACTCCACGGCAAAATCTTTTCCTTTACGGTATTTTCGAATGATTCTGCTGATTCGTGTCCGATATTTTCCAGCAAAGGTTTTGAGCATACTGTATCTCATTACATAGTAGAAGTTATTGAGTACAGACACGTTGTTTGCAAGTCGGTAGTAGTTATACAATCCACGAATTTCTGCGTTGTACTGGTTTAAGATTTCCAAATCGTCCAAGTGCAGCAGGCGAGTGCGCCGGACAGGTTCCCAAACCTCTTTGTTTCCATTTTGTTTGTCGTATTTAATCTTGAGGGCATTGTAGGAGAACAGTCGTTTTACCCACTTATCATGGGGAACATAGAGCAAGACTTTTCCATTGTTTACCCGTCTGGTAGCCCCGGTTTTGGTCTTTTTGTTGTATTCGCCTTTGGCGATTGTGACCTCATATCCCAAGAACTTCGCAAAGTCATGTCCATGAGTAATCAATGTCTTTTCCCTGGACATTTCCAGATGAAGTTTCTCCCGGATAAAGCAGCCTACATCTTGTTTAATCTGTTCTGCGTCCCCTTTGCTGCCGATAACTCCAATTAAGAAATCATCGGCATATCGGATATAGCAAATCCGTTTATAGCTATCGTCCATCTGGTCACTATACGGCATAGATTTCAGACTACGCCGCAGTTCCCGGATTTCTGCAATTAGACCTTCTTTTTCTTCCTCGCTCATTTTAGAGAGATTTCTTTTAAGCCTTTGTTCTTTCCCCCGGCAGACATCCAGCTTCTTCTTGAACGCAGGATTGATTTTACGGCGGTTTCCGCAGTTGAATTTCTCTGCATACTCTGCCATATAACTGTCCAGTTCGTTCATGTAGATGTTTGCAAGGATAGGGCTGATGATGGAGCCTTGCGGAGTACCGGAATAAGTATTGTGATAATTCCAATCCTCCATATATCCGGCTTTCAAGAACTTCCAGAGCAGACCGATGAAATGTTCGTCTGCAATCCGCTTTCGCAAAATAGCAATCAACACATGATGGTCTACGTTGTCAAAACAGCCCTTTATATCTCCCTCAACGAACCACTTTGTCCCCGTAAAATATTTCTGCACGTATTTGAGTGCCGTATGACAGCTTCTGTTTATACGGAAACCGTGGGAATAGTCGCTAAAGGTTGGCTCATAAATGCTCTCTAAGATGAGCCGCACCACCTCCTGTATCAGTTTATCGTCGAATGACGGTATCCCCAGAGGACGCATTTTCCCATTGGATTTCGGGATATACGTTCTCCTTGCCGGGTTAGGCTGATAACGAAAATCCCGCATCTTTTCAATGAGGGCGTTTATCCTTGCCATTCCCATTCCGTCAATGGTTTTGCCGTCTGTTCCGGCTGTCATGTTGCCTGGTTTCGCCTGTATCCGCTGATATGCCAGCAGATAGAATTGTGGATTGTACAGGTTGCGGTATAACCGCTCGTACTTGTAACTCTTGTTACACGCCTTGGATTTTAGGCTTTCCAACACATTTTCAGGACTTCTCATAATGCCTCACGCACCTTTCCTTTTTATGGGTTGGTTGACATCCTGCCTCCCTTCGCCATGTAGACAGCTTTCCCGCCCTCGGACTACTACGGAGGCTCCGTTGCCATGCCGGATATTCAGCGTCATCTTTCTTGGGTTTTTACTCCTTGAAATTTCTCACCTTGCGGTATTACGCATAGCCGGATAGTTCCGGCGTTCCGGTTTAGGCAATCTCCAGTTAGACATTTTGGGAAAAGCGTATTGTGATGTCGGTAGTGGGTTTTCGTCCTTTTCCGCTTACTGCGGCTGGCTGTCATAAGTATCGTGCGGTCTGTGTTTACCTGTCACATTCCGCTATGACATACGGCGAAAATAACCATCCTGCGCCGCCGGGTCGAGTATCCCGCCTCGGACTGCCCTTAAAGCAGTTTAGCCTTGCTCCTCATTCACAATGTTGCGTCTTGCCGCTCAGTCGTGGGTAGATGGTTTTCCCAACTTGCGATTTTTCCGATACGCTATTGTCCCCCTTGTAGTTTCCCTCCGGGGTAAATCGGATGACGCTAAAGTGACGCTTTTCACGTCCTTGATACTTTTCTTTACCGGCTTGCTAAAGCCGGGTTCCCAAAATGCCCGCACACCGCCTTTGAATGAAAAGCGGCGCTTCTGGACGCGCGATATATTTCCACCATCCGGCCATACACGATGACAAAAATGGCGATGGAGAGTATTTGCATCGTGAACCCAATGATGAAAGATTGCAGGTAAAGTCCCAGCAGTTCGCCCAGCTCCAGGGTCATGAGGGAAGTTTGCAGGCTGGACAGCGTGGTATCATCCACCGCTGTGCTGCCCGCGATGATGCCGCTGGCTTCACCCACCACCGTCTGGGCCAAATCGAACACAGCCATCGTGATGTCAAAAGTGTGGGAGATGAGGGTGACGGCCACGAAGGTCTTGAACACCCAACGGAAGAAGGTCCAGGTCTCGAAATTGGCCAGATTGTTGTGGTCGATGACCATCTGGATCAGCTCATAACAGGCCACGAGGGTCAGGAAGATGCCCGCAATCGGCAGGATCGCCGACTCGGACACCTCCTGGACCATCTCAAAGACCCGTGGCGAGAACTCGGCCGGGGTCAAACTGACCTGCTCGCCGATTTCGCCCACTTGCTGGTTCACACTGTCGAACATCCCGGCAAGATTGCCCATGACCCCGCCGACCAGTATCTCCTTAAGCCACTCTGTGATTTTCTGGAGTACCTTGTCCACGGGCCACCCTCCTTAGCCCAGCAGCGGGAAGCGGGACAGCAGGCTCATGAGAGACGCGAGAAACTGAAAGAGCGCGGTTGCAACAGAAAAGATTTCCATAATCGTTTCCTCCTGTGAATGAAAAAGTTGAGTTGTGAAGCGGATTTTGCCCAGCTGCCAGCGCGCCGCGGGCGAATTTCAAAGCCCTGTACTGTGGGTGGCAGTTCCCGCTTGTGGCGCTGGAAAGGGGGGCAAAGTGCAAACAGATGTTTTTTCGTCTTTCTAGGCGAATTTATCATTCTGGTGTGTACAAAAACTCCCAAAGGTCTTATAATAATGACAAGAACCCGAAGGAGGGGCGTTATGCTGAGCATTTACTTTGGCGATATGCCGCAAGCTATTTACAACACATCAAACTACTTCAACAATATCTATCTGGATGACTGGCTGAACGACCCTCTGGACCGCCGAATGATTAAAGCGGTGGATAAAGGAGAAGTGCTCGGCCCCAATGCCGTTCATACCAAGGCCCTCGGCGTCATTCCCCCTACCAAGCTCTCTGGCGGGGTAAAAACATTGATGCTGATTCATCATCTGCCTGAGCAGGTTTTCAACGCTTCCAACTGTGGCGACAACTGCGCCCGTTGGATTCTTGAGATTGCCAAGAAGCAGGATGTCACCATCAATCTGCGCCATATCATGGATTTTGGGGATAGAAAGATGAATGTCAGAATCTTAAACAATGGGCAGGTCGTAGACAATATGGGCGACCTTGCAGAGATTGCAGCCCGTTATGTGTAAGGTGGTCCATGATGAAAGGGATTCATGAAGTTATAGTACGGAACAATCGGGTGCAGTATAAATTTTCCGTCCGCCGTAATTTGACCATCCTGCGCGGTGATAGCGCAACTGGAAAATCGACCTTGATCGACCTCATCGCCCAATATGCCAGAGACGGCGAAAAGAGCGGCATTTTTTTGCGCTGTGATAAACCGTGCGTAGTGCTTTCCTCTAATGTCTGGCAAATGCAGCTTACCGCCACCCGGGACAGCATTGTATTCATAGACGAGGACAATTCCTTTGCGGCAACGCAAGAATTTGCAGCCTGCGCCAAAGCCAGTGATAACTACTACGTCATCGTGATGCGGGAAAGTCTGCCGCAGCTTCCTTATAGTGTGGATGAAATCTACACGCTGAAAAACAAGACCCGCGGTTATGGTCAAGTTAAACGCTTGTACACAGAGTTTGAACATATTTACGAGCCAGAATCTTCCTGATTGACAAAACCAAAGATTCCTATTTGCACTATAATAAAAAAGAACTGAATCCAGTGTACCTTCAAGAACATGAGAAATCGGAAATCGAGAGGCTTTTGCCCCTCGACTCCGAATCCATATGACCAGAAGGTTTCGATGCAAGCAACGCTCTCTAATGGAAAAATATTCTGTTAGAGAGCGTTTGTGTGTTTGCTTTGATTAGCCGAACAGACCGGACAGCAGGGGAACGAGGGTGGTGCCGATGAGCGCAACACCGCCGCCGGCCATCAGCTGTTTCATGCCCTGGCTCTTCGAGCCGGGGTTGTCGTTGCCATAACCTTCCAGCAGGTTGACGCCGCCCCACACGCCGAGGCCAGCGCCCAGAGCAACAACGAGGGTCTGCAGGACTTCGATTGCGCTGTTAAAAAATTCCATAGTGATCTCCTCCTTATAAATAAAAGAACTTGCGGCCGGCCAGATGCACATCTGAAATCGTATATTTTGGGTTCCGCAAACCGCGGCGAGGGTTGATTTTCTGGTGTATCCTGGGGCCTGGGTAAATAAAAATGGCCCTCTGTTTTGAGGGACAACAATTCATAGGTTAAAGGTTATCTGCGTCCACCACATCATAAGTATCAGACGGCTTGAGACTCAAACGCCGGTCAAGAAACTTCTCAATATCGAACATATTTTTCTTGTCATAGTCGCCGGTGAGCTTATAGTTTGGGTGCTGAGTCAGGTTATACTTGTCGGACAAAAAAGGCCGGACGCCGCGCAGCTGCAGGATGCACTTGCCGCCGTCCATGACGGCCAGCTCGTCCCGGCTCATGAGTTCATGGCCGGTTTTTTGATACGATGTTCCGTAACTTGGGCTGTTGCCGCGGGTATCCGAAGTATTGTACATGTCGATTGTTTCCTTGCCCAGCGTAGCCGATAGTTCTTTGAGGGTAGTGTTCTCCGAACCGCCCAGAAACACCTGGCTGTCCATATTGCCGATGATGGTATCCGCGTTGTCCTTATATAGCGCTTTCAGCTGGGACTGTGCCTGTAAAACCAGGCAGGCCGAGATTTCTCGGCTGCGGATGGTTGCCACCAATTTCTCCAAGTTCGGGATTTGACCAATGTTGGCGCACTCGTCGATCAGGCAGCGCACATGGACGGGCAGCCGCCCGCCATATACATCGTCGGCTTTCTCGCAGAGCAGGTTAAACAGCTGGGTATACACCATCGAAATCAGGAAGTTGAAGGTACTGTCTGTGTCGGACATAATGAGAAACAATGCTGTTTTCCGGTCGCCCAGGGTGTCCAATTCCAGCTCGTCATAAGAAGTAATTTCACGAAGTTCCGCGATGTCAAATGGGGCCAGCCGGGCACCGCAGGAAATAAGAATCGACTTAGCCGTTTTTCCGGCAGCCAGCTTGTAGAGACGATACTGGCGTACTGCAAAGTGGTTCGGCTGCCGCTCTCCCAACCGTTCAAACATCTGGTCCACAGGGTTTTGGAACTCCTCATCATCCTCCCGGACTTCCATCACATTCAGAAATTCCAGCAATGTAGCGAAGTTTTGCTCCTCCTCTGGGGCTTCATAGTGAATATAGGCGATAAGCGACGTAAGCAAGAGCTTTTCCGCCTTGTCCCAGAAGGGGTCACCCCCTTTGCCTTCGCCACGGGTGTTGGTCATGAGGGTTGTCACCAGCTTCAAAATGTCCTTTTCTGAGTGGATATAGTGGAAGGGGTTGTAATGCATCGACTTGCCAAAATTGATGATGTTGAATATTTTTATGCGATAATCTTTCTTCAAAAATGCGTTTCCGACTTCAAGAACCGTAGTACCTTTGGGGTCAGTTAAAACATAGGAACTGTGCATTTGGAGCAAATATGAGGTAGGCACCCTGCGCCTTGCCGGCTTTCACCGGTAGGTTTCAGGGAGCCGCCTCCCAAACCGGACGTACACCTCTCGGCGTATCCGGCTTTCCATGAATCAC
>NZ_NFKB01000080.1:0-9058 GCF_002160175.1 Faecalibacterium sp. An192 | reverse complement strand
ATGACGCCGGGATTGGCCACCATCTTGCATCGGATGCAGCGCTGTTCCTGAGGCAGCGCCAGATTGGCATGGATGGCGTTTTCCAGGGCGTTGGCCAGAACGATGGCCAACTCGCCCTCGTCCACAGGAAGATCGTCGGGCAGGGCGATTTTGGCCTCCACCGGAATGCCCTGATTCTGGGCCTGCCCAAAGTAGGAGGAAAAGACCGCATCCAGGACCGGCGGCCGGCACCAGCGGATGGCCTTCTGTTCGTCCAGCCGCCGCTGGGCGGCGTCCAGAAAATCCAGCGCCGCGTCGATGTCGCCCCGGGATACCAGTTCGGCCACTGTCTGAAGCCGGTGGCGCAGATCATGGCGCTCGGTGCGGATGGCGTCTTCTGCTGCCTTCACAGCTTCTCTTCGGCTTTGCAGGGCGGACAGCTGCAAAGCGGAGAGCTGTGCGTCGTGGCGGGCCTCCGACTCTTTTCGGATGCTGGTAAAGTAGAACATCAGGATGGAATAAACTCCCAGCATCAGCAGGCCGATCGCAGGTTTGAGGAAGGTGCCGCCTGGATCAAAGCCGGCATATCCGGGGACCAGGTAGACGGCAATGATGTAGTAGGTTGCCATGACCAGGCAAATCAGCCACCAGCCCCGGTGCAGCTGCAGCAGGATCTGAAAAAACAGAGGGCGCAGGAAGCGGATCAGGAACCAGATGACCCCTGCGCTGAGGACGGCGTAGGACAGCACCATCACCCAGAAGCGGCTGCCGGACAGGTAGTAGAACAACGCTGCTCCGTGGTGGATCAGCGTACAGAACAGAACGACCGAGAGCTGCTGAAAGATCAGCCGCCATCCCCGGAACCGGCTGAGCGAGAAAAAGAGCAGGATCAGCGGGATGTGGATGGTCATTGCATAAGTCCAAAAGGCGGTGTCCAGATCCACCGACCGGTACAGGACGGCCACCGCCGCCATCAGCAGGAGGGTGACGCAGGAAACAATGAAAATGGTCCGCCGCCGGGAATATCGGCTGTCCATGAACAGAAACGCCATCATCATATATAGAACCGTCAAGTACTCCATAATAAACAGCTCTACCATGCGTTCCGATCCTCCAGCCAGTAGCCGCCCCAGGCTTTTTTGAAATCCACGGCCGAGGTCCGGGGCAGCGCCACCGTCTGGCCGTTGTCCAGCAGGGCGATTTGGCCGCTTACGCCGGTCACATGCTGGAAGTTCAGCACAAAGCTGGCTCCGCACAGGTAAAAGCGCCGGTCAGCCAGCAGGGGAGAAGCCGCCTCGCGGAAGGAAACCCGGATGCTCTGGGAATCCACCACGCCGGTGGTGCAGTAGTAGCGCATGCAGCGCCCCACCCGCTCCACATACCGAATCTGTTCCAGCAGAATCCGCCGTGGCCCGTTCGGCGTGCTGACCATAATGGCGCTGCTCCGCCGCCGGTTCAGCTTTTCCACTGCCCCGTCCAGCACCTGAAAGAGTTTGGCTTTTTCGACGGGCTTGAGCAGATAAAAGAAGGCCTGGACGTCGTAGCTGTCGGCGGCAAAATCGTTGGAGTGGGTGAGATAAATGATTTCGCCGCCCTCGCCCAGAGCCCGCAGAAGCCGGCCGGTGTCGATCCCGCTGGGCTTGGGCATCAGGATGTCCAAGAGATAGAGGTCAAAGCCTCCCGCATTCTCCGCCCTTGCCAGCAGCGCCCCGCCGCTCTGGAATGCTTCCACTTGACCTTTCAGCCCGGGCCGGGACTGAAAATAGTCATCCAATAACGCCTCTGTCTGATGGATCTGCTTTTCTTCGTCGTCGCATATGGCGATCCGCAGCATTGCCATTCTCCCTTCCGCAACGGAGTGCAAATTTTGCGCACAAAGCCTCAAATTCTGCGCATCTGTTCCCCGTTTTTTGACGATTGTTAGTATGAAAATAGCATGGAAGCTCCCAAACGTCAAGGGGCAGACCCAAAGAAAGACGGCCATCGAAATGGCCGCCAAACAGATTTTGCTCGACAAAAATCCGGTCATATCAGGACGATGGCCCCGGGCGGGACCGGCGCGTGATTACGGGTTCTCCGGCGGCAGGAGCGGAAAGCAAATCACCAGTTCAAACCGGCCGTCCCGGACGCCGGCCTCCAGAGTGCCGTGGTATCGCTCTGCGATCTCCCGCATCCCGGGCAGGCCAAAACCGTGGGCGGTTTTGTCTGGTTTGGTGGTGGAAAGATCCGCCGGAACAGGTCGGCCCACCGGGTTCAGAACCTGCAGCATAAACAACCCCTTGTCCGCTTTGCAGCGGACGGTGACCCGGGGCTCCGCCGCACCGCTGGTCCCTTCGATGGCGTTGTCCAGCGCGTTGCCCAGAAGGGCACAGAGGTCGGTGTCCGCCATGGGCAGCTTTGCGGGCAGAGAAACCGAGAGATCGGCGGGGATGCCCCGCCGGTCCAGCTCCTCCAGCTTGGAGGACAGAACCACCTGGGCCGTCTCGTTCTCGCAGATGCGGCCTTTGGGCTGGAGAGCAGGGGAGTCGGACATCTGGTGTAGGTAGTCCAGCGCCTGCGCGGATTCTCCAGCCTCCAGAAGACCCTGCAGGACAGTGAGGTGGTTCCGCAGATCATGGCGCAGACGGCGTACCTGGGTTTCCTGCTGCTGCAACCCCTGATAGTAAGTTTCCCGCAGACTGGCCAGCTGGCTGCTGCGCTCCAGGCGCTCGTGGTCGGCCAATACCGAGATGGCCAGCAGAAGCATCAGGGCGGTGAACAGGGCCAGAGGCAGCACCACCAGTCCCTGATTCAGTGCCACGGCGTTGACCTCCGGGGATTGGTATTTGCGGGAGGTCAGCAGGACAACCGCAATCAGAGCGCACAGGGGCATGGCAGCCAGCCCCAGCACCAGATTCCACAGCCGTCCCGACAGGTTGGGAGGCTGTCTGGGCAGCCGGCGGCGGAACAAAAGATACAGTCCGCCATACATCAGCGAGCGGAGAAGCTGGTTTAAGCCGATGTAGGACATCCATTCCAGATAGGTGTCCAGGATGGCGCTGATGGACATGATGAGGGTGAAAAAGATGATGGAGACCGCCAGCCGTCCCGGCCGCGGTCCCTGGGTGGACAGCAGGCCCAGCAGCAGAAATACCGGCAGGGCATAGAGGAGGTTGGGGTCCCCGATCCAGATGACGGCCACGCTGGTGATGGCCAGGTTCAAAAACAAAGCTGCCTTCCAGAACCAGCCCCGGCGGACCTGTGCAAAACCCACCCAGGCGGAAAAGAGCACGAAACCGTTCAGGGCCGCCGACAGAATCCAGAGGCCGCTCTGCCACAGTTGGCGAATCATCAGCATGGCACTATCCCTCCAGTTCCGCCCGGGTGAGAGCCAGCAGGGCGGACTGCTGGCAGGAGCGGCTGACCGGCAGACGGGTTCCGTCCTGCAATGTGACTTCGCCGCTTTCCAGCCGGGCGACCGCCCCGGCCCGGACCAGATAGCGCTGGTGAATCCGGACAAAGCGGCTCCCCACGTCGGCGGCCACGGTGTCCAGTTTTCCGTAGAAGATATAGGTCCGGTCTGGGGTGACGCATTGTACCTGCCGCCGGTCGGAGGCAAAGTACAAAATCTTCCCCATCGGAATGCGGTAGTAGGTCTCTCCGCTGCGGCAGATATAAGCCTGGTCCAGCTGCCGCACCAGGGCGGCCTGGGCGCGGTACAGAACCGATTCCAGCTGTTCGTTCCGGGGCGGCTTCATCAGATAACCCAGAGCGCCCACCGAATACCCGTCGAATACATGGTCTGCATAGCCGGTGACAAACACCAGCTGCAGTCCCTCGTCCGCCGCCCGGAGACGGCGGGCGGTCTCCATGCCGTCCATTTCCCGCAGTTCCATGTCCAGAAAGAGCAGGTCCAGCTCCCCGGCATGGCGGCCGTACCACTGCAGCAGTGTTTCGCCCGAAGAAAACTCGAAATATTGCGCCGGCACATTTCTGGTGTCCAGAATGCGTTCCAGCGCCGAGCGAAGAACCAGACGCGCATCCGCCAGATCGTCGCAGATCCCAATTCGCAGCACAGCGATTCCCCCTGTTGGTGAAAGAAATGATGGCTTTATTGTACCACAGGGGAGAGATTCCTCAAAATCAAACTTGACATAAAACCCGCCAAAAATGACATCCTCCGCGGCTTGCGAGCAAAACTTGACCACCCCGGTGCCAAATGTGACAGCCCCGTTTGCAGCAGGCCGCTGCCGCCGGTATCATGGACTTGTCAAAAGAAACCATGCAGCCGGGAAAGGACGGGCGATATCATGCTGAAGGTACAAGATCTGCACAAATCCTATCAGGTGGGAAAAACCTCCTACGAAGTTCTCAAGGGCGTGTCCCTGGAAGTGAAAAAGGGAGAGTTTGTGGCGGTGATGGGGCCGTCCGGCTCGGGCAAGACCACCCTGCTGAACTGCATCTCCTGCTATATTCCCATCGATCAAGGCAGCATCACCCTGGACGGTGCCGAGTTGGCCCGGCTGGGGGAGGAGGAACTGGCCCAGGTCCGCAACCAGCAGCTGGGATTTGTGTTTCAGGATTTTCTGCTGCTGGACGGCTTGTCCGTCCGGGAAAACATTTTGCTGCCGGCCATCATCGGCGGCGCCGTCACGGCCCGGACCGAGGAGCGGGCCAACCAGCTGTGTACGGTGTTCGGGATCGGTGCCATCCGGGACAAATACCCGGCGGAAATTTCCGGCGGCGAAAAGCAGCGTACCGCCGTGGCCCGGGCCCTGATCAATCATCCGCTGCTGATTCTGGCGGATGAACCCACCGGAAACCTGGATTCCAAATCCAGCCGGGCGGTGATCCGCTCCTTTGAGCAGGCGCGGGATGTGCTGGAGGCCACCATTTTCATGGTGACGCACGATTCGTTTGCGGCGTCTTTTTGCGACAGGGTGGTGATCCTCAGGGACGGGGTGGTCTGGAAGACGCTGGCCAAAGGGCCGGATGACCGGGCCGCGTTTCAGGACAAACTGCTGGACACCATCCGGGAAATGGACAAGGAGTGATACGATGCGGCATTTTTCTGAAGTTTACGGTGTGCTGCGGCGCAAAAACAAGAGCCGGTATGCTCTTTTGGCCGGGTGCAGCTTCTTTTCGGTCCTGCTGATTACGGCCTACAGCTGTATGATGCGTTCGCCCACCATCCTGTCGGTGCTGCCGGAGGGCGGCGACTCCCGCAAACAGGTGATGATGGTGTTTGTTCTGGCGGTGGTGGGATGCGCCGTCTTTACGGCCTATGCCGCCGGGCTGTTCTTCCGGCAGAAATCCCGGGAGACAGGCGTGTTCCTGGCGCTGGGCGCCGCCCGGCGGCAGCTTCAGGCCGAGATGGGGAAAGAGCTGGCGGCGCTCTCTCTGCTCTCCTGTGCGGCGGGGGCCCTTCTGGGCGGTCCGCTGGCCTGGGGCGTGTGGCAGATATTCCGGCTGTTTCTGGTGGATTCCCAGGAAATGGCCCTGACCTTTGACCCGAAGGCCTATCTGCTGGCCCTGCTCTTTGACGGGTATGTGGTGGCGGTCCTGTTTTGGATGGGGAACCGTGCCGTCAGGCGCACCAACATCATGGACGTGGTTCAGGAGTCCCACCGCTCGGAACCCATCCGGGAGGTCAAACCCTGGTATGGCCGGGTGGGGATTCTTTTGGTGGTGACAGGCGCGCTGGCCGGCTACCTGATGCCGGGTTTCTTTGTGAATGTCCTTTGCTGGTATCCGCCTTCTGCGGTGAGCGCGGTTTTTTATCTGCCTGCCCTTGTGGGGATCTATATGATTCTCCTCCACACGGTGGTGAACGGCTGGCGAAGGGGAAAGAGATACCAAAACATCATCACCAAATCCATGATGAAATTCCAGGGCCGGCAGACGGTGCGGAATATGCTGGTGATGACGCTGCTGATTGCCGGGGCCTATTTTGCCGCCTTTTATGCCCCCATGCTGAGCAGCAGCTCGGCCTACAGCTTTTCCAGCCGGCCGGTGGATTTTGAATACCACAGGCGCAGCGATCAGGAACAGATCGGGCGGCAGGAGGTGGAAACTCTGGCGCAGGAGTACGGCGTCGAGATCACTTCCTGGGCGCAGGAGGAGGCGGCGTCTTTAGGCGGTGACGGCACAGTGTCCATCGAGAGGAACAACGGCGTCTTGGGGGTTACCTATACCACCGAATACCGGGAAATTGCATCCGGCGGGACCTTCTTCTCCGAGTCGGCCTGGAATGCCCTCACCGGCCAAACGGTTGACCTGGCGCCCGGCACCTGTGCCAATGTGCTGGATGACGAGGGCGGCGGGGACTATCTGTCGGGGGGCGATGTAACCATCGTCACCAACATGGTCACAGGGGAAAGCCTGAACGTCGTTCCGGCCCAGCCGCTGCGGTTCACCATGCTGCTGGGGTGCTATGTGCTGGATGATGGCGATTACGCCGCCATCACCCGGGGGCTTACGGATGACTGGAAACAGACCTATGTCTGCTTCAATGTGGCGGACGTGCAGGCCAGCTATCCCTTTGCAGATGCCCTGTTTCATGAGATCGTCAGCCGCTCCGGCCCGGAGGCAGAGGTGTTTGATGCCTGGGACCCGGTGAGCCGGCAGCTGCAAATAGCCGAAAAGGGAAGCTATAACTACGACGACCCGGAATACCTGAAAGCCAACGGCCTGACCGTCATCGATTACGACCAGTGCGACACCTCGGATTTCCGGAACTATTGGCTTTATATGCCCCAGTTCCGCGTCCTGGATCAAAACGATTTCGTGACCACCATGGCGGTTTTTCTGATGCTGTTTATCTTCATTGCGCTGATCTGCTTTGCGGCGGTGGTGGTCATCGCGTTCACCCGCTGTATGACCCTGGCCCTCACCAATGCCCGCGTGTACGATGACCTGAGGCATCTGGGAGCGTCCAACGCCTATCTGTTCCAGACAGTCCGGGGGCAGGTTTCCAGGGTGTTTCTGGTTCCCGCCGTTGTGGGAACAGCCATCATCAGCGCCTTTTATGGCATGATTCTCTACTTCAACGACAACCGTTTCACGCCTGGCGAATTTGCAGGGATGGGCACCTGTGCTGTGGTAATTCTTGTTTTGTCGGCGGTGCTCTATGGCGTTTACCGCTTTACCCGCCGCAGAGTCTGCCGGATACTGGGGATTGCCTGAATTTGTTCCAGATGGCGTGTTAAAGATGGGCCTGCAGACCTGCACAAGGATGCGGCGGCTGCATGAAATAGACAGAGAGAACGCCCGGCGGTCTGTCTTGCGACAGGCTGCCGGGCGTTTTGCGCGTTTGTCAGATTTGAAACTCAGGGGATTTTTTGCAGGCCGTACCATGGAAAAGCTTGCTGGGCTTTGATTCCTGCAACGGGAAACGGAATAGAATTTCCGCTTTGATAGCCGGTGCCTGGGAACAGGACAGGCCGGTGCAAGGGTTGGCCGAGAGGGGCGCGGTGCCCTCTGAGGAGTTCAGGCTTTGGAACCTGCATCGGATTCCTCAAACTCGCCCTCAATCATCCCGTTGAGGTACCGGCCGGGATCTGCGATGAACTCATCCCATTTGGCCAGAGGATGAAACTCCTCATGCTCGGTGTCCAGATACCAGAGTTTCCGGTCTCTGGGACTCCACAAAAGCAGATAGTCGCTGTAGTTGTCCATCCGCGCCATGAGGGAGAGCAGCTTTCTCCGCTTCCACTTCATTTCCTTCAGATCCATGTAGGGGCAGAGCTCCACCCACTTCACCCATTTCTGCTCCGGGAATTCCAGCCGCAGGGGACTGGTTTTCAGGTAATTCACCAGTTTGACGGGCAGCTTGTAGGGGGCCAGCTGGCGGGCTTTTTCCTGTTTGCTGTACAGGTCTTCCGGCTCCAGGGTTCTCAGATAGTCGGCCATTTCCTGGTTTTTGTTGCGGACCGCCACCGTGTAGGGGCGGTCTCCGTATTTGTCCGGGAGGGTGATGTCCGCCCCGTGCTCAAAGAGCCAGCGCACCATGGGGAGATTGTTGGAGCGGGCCGCCTCGGTGATCGGCGTGGAGGCATAAGGATAGACCACGTCCGGCAGATGGTAGTTGATGTCTGCGCCTTTTTCCAGAAGCAGCTTAGCCAGGGTGAAGTCTCCCTCCGACGCGGCAGCCCGGAGGGCCTCGCCGCCGTATTGGGCCACGGTGATGCCGGCCTTTTCCAGGACAGGAATGTTCTCAGGGCGGTTGCCCCAGCGGATTTCCTGGAAAAGCCGCCGCTTGTGGGCTTCGTCCAGCTGCTTGGCTTGTTCGATAAAGAGTTTCACCACTTCGGGGCCGCAGCAGCGGACCACAGCGAGGGGGAGCGGCTTTTCCTCCGCCTTTTCCGGGTCGGCGCCCCGCTCCAGCAAATACCGAATCATGGCAGGGTCGTTCCGAAAGACGGCGATTTCCAGCGGCATGAGCTTGGTGTACCCGCTGATCCGGATCGGTGTGTTGAGGTCCAGTCCGCCCTGGAGCATGGCCTCCAGTTTGGGAAGATCGCGGTCATAAATGGCCACAGCCGCTTCCGGCAGGGTCTTCCAACGGCCGATGTGTCCAATTTTGTACATTTCAGGCACCTGCTTTCTTTCTCTTTGATCGGGCGCATGATTCCGCCATAACCCCGGGTTTTGCTGCATCCAGGGAAGTTTGAAGCCGCTGTTTCTGCCGCGCCCACAGGTATTACTTGCCGAAAACGCCGTCCGCAGCGCGAGAGAGCACTTCCGGCTGGTATCATCGGAACCGGCAGCAAAACCCATGCCGCCCGAGAGGGCCGGACGAACGGTTCCTGACAGTTCTCCTACAGTGGAGCAGAACAGCCTGTGCAAGGCTGCGAAAAAAATGGTATTATCAGTCATTATAGCACAAATTCAGGGAAAAAGGGAGAGAAAAACGATCCATTCTGTCCACTGGGGCAAAGGGCCCGGCGGGCTTCAAAACAGAATCGCTCGAAAACCAAAAGCCCCGCGGAATTGAACCGGTCCAAATTGTGTGGACAGTACAAAAAAGCCCCAAGTGTAGGAGATTAGGATTCAGCAGGAGTGGCGGAGCGTTAGCGGAGCCACTCCTGCTTTCGTTTGG
>NZ_NFKB01000008.1:0-85487 GCF_002160175.1 Faecalibacterium sp. An192 | reverse complement strand
GACTTGGACCTTGCTTTATACCAGGCGTTTGCTGCCGTTACTTCTTCGGACTGTCGTAACTGGTTTGCTTGTGCCGGTTATTGTTGATATTTTATGGGGTTGCTCTAAGCATGATTACAGTATGGGATCAGCAATTTTCTCTGTAAAAGCTCCTGTGGCAAATCAACCATGGTACGGCAACATGCCAACACTTTCTGAAAGCCCTTATGTAGTTACATATAACGATAAAGATTACCAACGCATAGAAGCAATCCAACAAAAGGAACACCAAGCTCTTAATGATTATTGGGCGAAGCAGCCAGAACTTCATGAACCTGCTTTTTTAATGCAACTACAAGCAGCTCTTGATAGAGAAAAGATTGATCCGAAACAAAGAGTGATGCATGTTTGGGAACTGGCGAAATATCGATTAAACAAGAAATTTCCACCTACTCTTCCATTTGAAGAGAGAAAAGCTTTGTTACTCAATAGTAATGAGTGGAAATTGTGGGGGCATACAAACAATAACAATGCTCAAAGTTTTGAGCTGACGGAAGATAACATCCAGAGTGAAATTGATTCCATGGGAACTCACATGGGTGTTCAAATTATGAGCCAGTATCAAAAATTAGAATGGATTCAAATGGCCATAAACAGCGAAATATGTAAAGTGTATATTCCGCAATGATATATTAAAACGAAAGAGAGCTAACTGACTAATCAAAATCAGTTAGCTCTCTTTTTATGAATAATGAAAAAGTGTTGCCAAATCGTTGCCACGGAGGGCCTTAACCCCTCAAAAACCCAGTAAAATCAGGCTTTTCTGGGCCCCTGAAATCATTCCATCTCAATGGTAGCGGGGGGTTTGCCGGTGCAGTCGTAGAGGACGCGGTTCACATGCTTGACCTCATTGACAATGCGGCTGGTGACGGTGCCCAGCACATCCCAGGGCACATTGTAGCTCTCAGCGGTCATGAAGTCCGTGGTGGTCACTGCGCGCAGCGCCACGGCGTAGTCGTAGGTGCGCTCATCGCCCATGACGCCCACGCTGTGCATGTTGGTCAGGGCAGCATAGTACTGGCTGATCTCCTTGTCGAGGCCGGCCTTGGCGATTTCCTCGCGCCAGATGGCGTCGGCATCCTGCACGATGGCAACCTTCTCGGGAGTCACCTCACCAATGATGCGGATGGCCAGACCGGGGCCCGGGAAGGGCTGGCGGTTGACCAGGTACGCCGGCAGGCCCAGCTCACGGCCAACCTGGCGGACTTCGTCCTTGAACAGATTGCGCAGGGGTTCCACCAGGTCCTTGAAGTCAACGTGATCCGGCAGGCCGCCCACGTTGTGATGGCTCTTGATGACGGTGGACTCGCCGCCCAGGCCGCTCTCCACCACGTCGGGGTAAATGGTGCCCTGTGCCAGGAAATCCACCTGGCCGATCTTCTTGGCCTCTTCCTCAAAGACGCGGATAAACTCCTCACCGATGATCTTGCGCTTGCGCTCGGGCTCGGTGACGCCGGCCAGCTTGCTGAAGTAGCGGGCGCGGGCATCCACACAGACAAAGTTGATGTCAAAGTTGGGGTTGCCCGGACCAAACACCGAGCAGACCTCTTCCTTCTCGTTCTTGCGCAGCAGGCCGTGGTCTACAAAGACGCAGGTCAGCTGCTTGCCGACGGCCTTGGCCAGCATAGCGGCCAGCACCGACGAATCCACGCCGCCCGACAGAGCGCACAGGACCCGGCCGCTGCCAATCTTTTCGCGCAGGGCCTGGACATTGCTCTCCACAAAGGAGTCCATCTTCCAGTCGCCGGAGCAGCCGCAGACATTGTAAACAAAGTTGTGCAGCATCTTCTTGCCTTCGGCGGTGTGGAGCACCTCGGGATGGAACTGGACTGCGTACAGGCCCTTCTCGGCGTTCTCCATGGCTGCCACAGGGCAGTTGGCCGTGTGAGCCGTGATCTTGAAGTCGGTGGCGGCCTTCTCGATGTAGTCGTTATGGCTCATCCAGCAGATGGTCGAGGGCTGCACACCCTCAAACAGCTTGCTGGTGGTGTCCACAAAGACCTCGGTCTTGCCGTACTCCCGCTCGGGAGCGCGGGACACCTTGCCGCCCAGCAGATGGGTCATCAGCTGGCTGCCGTAGCAGATGCCCAGAATGGGCACGCCCCAGGTAAAAATCTCGGGATCGCAGCTGGGCGAATCCTCCAGATAGACGCTGTTGGGACCACCGGTGAAGATGATGCCCTTGGGATTCTTGGCACGGATCACCGACAGGTCGGTCTTATAGGAATAGATCTCACAGTAAACATTGTTCTCACGCACCCGGCGTGCGATCAGCTGATTATACTGGCCACCAAAGTCCAGTACGATCACCGTTTCATGCTGCATGCTGTATCCTCCTGCATGATATTCCAAACATGTTGTCTTGCCACTACCACAGTCGCAATGCTTCTGTGGCATAGAACAGGCGCTGTGCGCCCATTAGAAAACAATATTCTCTGGCTATTATACCATAGTTTCAGAAGAAAAGCGACTGTTTTCTTTGATTTCAGTCAGCCGATCCCAGCTTTGCGATTTGTTCTGCGGTTTCCTCCTCGGTCCACCGGGAAGTATCCAGTTTGATAGTCGACAGTCCCTCATAAAGCGGCAGCCGCGCCAGGCTCCTCGAAATGACATCCGCCTGTCTCCTGCCCGCCGCAATGTCTTTTTCCAGCCGCTGGGTCAGCACCTGGGGCGAGGCAGTGAGAGACACGCAAATCACCTGCCATCCCCTGGTGTCCAGCCGGGAGAGGATGGTATCCATAATCTCCTGCTGATGCATCACCCAGCAGAACACCACATTCTCAAACGCAGTACAGCCCAGAAACCGCCCCAGCATGCCGCAGATATTATCCAGGACCAGAGCCTTTGTCTCTTCATTCACCACAAAGGGGTCCATATCCCAGCACCAGTCCCCGTCCAGAAAGACGCAGCGGTCCAGCTTCTTTTTCAGGATCTGACAGACAGTGGTTTTGCCGACGCCCATGGGGCCGCCGATCAGATACAGTTTCTTCATGGACTCCCCTCCTGTTTTCCAATACAAAAAAGCCCCTTCCCGCTTTGAAAGCGAAAAGGGGCTGGATTCTAAGGCTTTACTTCCTCAGAAGGGTTGGGCAAAATTACTCAATAATCTTGCCAACAACGCCGGAACCAACGGTACGGCCACCCTCACGGATAGCGAAACGCAGGCCCTCTTCCATAGCGACAGCAGTCAGCAGCTCAACGCTCATGGTGACGTTATCGCCAGGCATGCACATCTCGGTGCCCTCGGGCAGGTTGATGATGCCGGTCACGTCAGTGGTACGGAAGTAGAACTGAGGACGATAGTTGGAGAAGAAGGGAGTGTGACGGCCGCCTTCTTCCTTGGTCAGGACGTAGACCTGAGCCTCGAACTTGGTGTGGGGATGGACAGAGCCGGGCTTAGCCAGAACCTGGCCACGCTCGATCTGGGTACGATCAACACCACGCAGCAGAGCGCCGATGTTATCGCCAGCCTGGGCGAAGTCCAGAGACTTACGGAACATCTCCAGACCGGTGATGGTGGTGGTCAGACGCTCGGGACGGATGCCAACGATCTCCATCTGATCGCCAACCTTAGCAGTGCCACGCTCGACACGGCCGGTAGCGACGGTGCCGCGGCCGGAAATGGTCATGACATCCTCAACGGGCATCAGGAAGTCCTTGTCGGCCAGACGGTCGGGAGTGGGGATGTACTCGTCGACCGCGTTCATCAGCTCGTTGATGCAAGCGTACTCGGGGGCGTTGGGGTCGGTAGAGGTGGACTCCAGAGCCTTCAGAGCGGAACCACGGATGATGGGGGTGTCGTCGCCGGGGAAGTCGTACTCGCTCAGCAGCTCACGGATCTCCATCTCGACCAGATCCAGCAGCTCCTCGTCGTCGACCATATCGCACTTGTTCATGAACACGACGATATAGGGCACGCCGACCTGACGAGCCAGCAGGATGTGCTCACGGGTCTGGGGCATGGGACCATCGGTCGCAGCAACGACCAGGATAGCGCCGTCCATCTGAGCAGCACCAGTGATCATGTTCTTAACGTAGTCAGCATGGCCCGGGCAGTCAACGTGAGCGTAGTGACGTTTCTCGGTCTGGTACTCAACGTGAGCGGAGTTGATCGTGATGCCACGAGCGCGCTCCTCGGGAGCCTTATCGATGTTGGCGTAGTCCATGAAGTCTGCGTCACCCTTCAGGGCCAGAACCTTGGTAATGGCGGCAGTCAGAGTGGTCTTGCCATGGTCAACGTGGCCGATGGTGCCGATGTTAACATGCGGCTTAGAACGGTCAAATTTTGCCTTTTCAGCCATTGGAATATCCTCCCTTTAAATCGGTTTCGTTTGGTTATAACAGCCTCGCGCCTGCATAATTGCATTGCAAAGCTATTCTACTAGATTATCCCTACAAAATCAAGAGATTTTCCAGATTTTTTACCGCAGAAGCCAAAACTTCAGCAGTTTATGCAGCCCTTACGCCTTGGTACGGCCTGCAATAATGGTGTCGGCAATGTTCTTGGGCACCGGCTCGTAGTGAGACGGCTCCATGACGTACTGGCCACGGCCCTGGGTCTTGGAACGCAGGTCGGTGGCGTAGCCGAACATCTGAGCCAGAGGAACCATAGCGTTGACACGCTGGGTGCCAGCCATAGCCTCCATGCCCTGGATCTGACCACGGCGTGCATTCAGGTCGCCGATGACATCGCCCAGATACTCATCGGGAACGATGACTGCAACCTTCATGATGGGCTCAGTGATGATGGGATCAGCCTTGCGCATAGCTTCCTTGAAAGCCATAGAACCGGCGATGGAGAAGGCCATTTCAGAGGAGTCAACCTCGTGATAAGAACCATCCCACAGGGTGACCTTGACGTCAACAACCGGGTAGCCGGCCAGAACACCCGCCTTCATAGCACCCTGGATACCGTTGTCGACAGCCGGGATGTATTCCTTCGGGATAGCGCCGCCCACGATGGCGTTGACAAACTCGTAACCCTTGCCGGGCTCATTGGGCTCGATCTTGATCTTGACGTGACCGTACTGGCCCTTACCACCAGACTGACGGGCGTACTTGGTCTCCTGGTTGGCAGCCTTCCGGATGGTCTCACGGTAAGCAACCTGGGGAGCGCCAACGTTGGCCTCAACCTTGAACTCGCGCAGCAGACGGTCGACGATAATCTCAAGGTGCAGCTCGCCCATGCCGGCGATGATGGTCTGACCGGTCTCCTCGTCGGTGTAGGTCTTGAAGGTGGGGTCTTCCTCAGCCAGCTTGGCCAGGGCGATGCCCATCTTCTCGTTGCCGGCCTTGGTCTTGGGCTCGATGGCCACGCGGATGACCGGCTCGGGGAACTTCATCGACTCGAGGATGATGGGGTGGTTCTCGTCGCACAGAGTGTCACCGGTGGTGGTGTTCTTCAGACCAACAACGGCCGCGATATCACCTGCGTAGCAGCAGTCGATATCCTTGCGGTGGTTGGAGTGCATCTGCAGAATACGGCCCATGCGCTCACGGCTGTCCTTCACCGAGTTGTAGACGGTGGTGCCAGCCTCGACCTTACCCGAGTAAACGCGGAAGTATGCCAGCTTGCCGACGAAGGGGTCGGTAGCGATCTTGAAGGCCAGAGCTGCGAAGGGAGCGTCGTCGGAAGAGGGACGAGTCTCGGGCTCCTCAGTCTCGGGGTTCACGCCCTTGATGTCCTCGATATCGGTGGGGGCGGGCATATAGTCCACGATAGCATCCAGCAGCTTCTGGACGCCCTTGTTCTTGTAGGAAGAACCGCAGACAACGGGGACCAGGGTGTTGGCGATGGTCTCCTTGCGGATAGCGGCCTTCAGCTCCTCGCGGGTGATCTCCTCGCCCTCGAGGTACTTCTCCATCAGAGCCTCGTCGTTCTCGGCAACAGCCTCAACCAGGATGTTGTGGTACTCCTCGGCCTGATCCTTCATGTCGTCGGGGATCTCCTCGACGCGCATGTCGTTGCCCATATCGTCGTAGTAAACCTCAGCGGTCATATCGACCAGGTCGATGATGCCCTTGAAGGTGTCCTCGGAGCCGATGGGCAGCTGGATCGCCACGCCGTTGGCGTGCAGGCGATCGTGCAGCATCTTGATGCAGTTGAAGAAGTCGGCGCCCATGGTGTCCATCTTGTTGACGTAAACCATGCGGGGGACCTTGTACTCGTCAGCCTGACGCCAAACGGTCTCAGACTGGGGCTCAACACCGCCCTTGGCGGCCAGAACGGTCACCGAACCGTCCAGAACGCGCAGAGAACGCTGCACCTCAACGGTGAAGTCCACGTGACCCGGGGTGTCGATGATGTTGATGCGGTGACGATTCTTCTTAGCTGCAACGGGGTCCTTCTGCAGGTCGCTGTGGCTCCAGTAGCAGGTGGTTGCAGCAGAAGTGATGGTGATGCCGCGCTCCTGCTCCTGGACCATCCAGTCCATCGTAGCAGCACCCTCGTGCACCTCACCGATCTTGTGAGTAATACCGGTGTAGTACAGGATGCGCTCGGTGGTGGTGGTCTTACCGGCATCGATGTGAGCCATGATGCCGATGTTACGAGTCATCTGAAGAGAAACTTCTCTGGGTGTAGCCATGAATGTACCTCCTGCAGATTAATAACGGAAATGAGCAAAAGCCTTGTTGGCCTCAGCCATCTTATGGGTATCCTCACGCTTCTTCACGGCGGCGCCGGTGTTGTTGGCGGCGTCCATGATCTCAGCAGCCAGACGCTGGCTCATGGTCTTCTCACCACGGCTGCGGCTGTAGGCGGTCAGCCAGCGCAGACCCAAGGTCTCGCGGCGGGCGGGGCTGACTTCCAGGGGAACCTGGTAGTTGGCGCCACCAACGCGGCGGGTCTTGCACTCGAGGCTGGGCATGATGTTCTCCATGGCCTTCTCAAAGACCTCCAGGGGATCGTTGCCTGTTTTCTCCTGGATCATGGTGAAAGCATCATAAACGATCTTCTGAGCAACGCCCTTCTTGCCGTCCAGCATGACGCTGTTGACAAGGCGAGTAACCATCTTGGAATTGTAAATAGGATCAGCTAAGACATCGCGCTTAGCAATGTTACCTCTTCTAGGCATCTTTCTTCCCTCCTTCACAGAATGATATCATCGGTACTCGAAAGTATAAAACTCCCGTTGTGTCACAAAGAGCTGACCTTACATAAACCGTTGCCATCTACCGTGTTATCGCGCAGACTTGTTATTTATATATGGAAAGCCTTTTATGGCGGTTTAAGGTTTTATTACTTCTTAGCAGCACCGGCCTTGGGACGCTTTGCGCCGTACTTGGAGCGGGCCTGGTTGCGGCCTGCAACACCCTGGGCATCCAGAGTGCCGCGGATGATGTGGTAACGCACACCGGGCAGGTCCTTGACACGGCCGCCGCGAATCAGAACGACCGAGTGCTCCTGCAGGTTGTGGCCGATGCCGGGAATGTAAGAGGTGACCTCGATACCATTCGTCAGGCGGACACGAGCAACCTTACGCAGTGCAGAGTTGGGCTTCTTGGGGGTCATGGTACGGACGGCAGTGCAGACACCGCGCTTCTGGGGGCTGTTCAGATCAGAATACTGTTTCTTCTGAGAATTGTAGCTCTTCAGCAGAGCGGGAGCAGTGCTCTTGGTAGCCAGGACATCACGGCCTTTGCGTACAAGCTGGTTAAAAGTAGGCATTGTGTTTCTCCTTTCCTATAGTTTTCTTCGCCGGAGGTTTGTCCGGCACAATATGCCGCACTTCACCCTTAAGGTGGAGCGCAACATGTTTATTGTACACAGAATCCTCTGCGATGTCAACAGTTTTTCCAGAAAATTTTTGTTTTATACCACAAATAAAATTTTTTTCTGACATGAGCTGTCGGCAACCAAAAAGCCCCACCTGCAGGCGGGCCGCAGATGGGGCTTTGATTACAGAAAAAGGTTACTGGTTGGCAGCCTCTGCCTCAGCGGAAAGCTCCTGATCCAGCTCCTGCTCACGGCGGACCAGATCCTCACGGACCTCCGGCAGACCGGTGCCTGCGGGGATCAGCTTACCGATGATGACGTTCTCCTTCAGGCCGGAGAGCTTATCCTCCTTGCCCTTGATGGCAGCCTCGGTCAGCACGCGGGTGGTCTCCTGGAAGGAAGCAGCCGACAGGAAGGACTCGGTGGCCAGGGCAGCCTTGGTGATGCCCAGCAGCACCTGCTGGTACTCCACCAGCTTGAGGTTGGTCTCCCCTGCTGCGATGCGGGCGGACAGCTCCTCGTTGATGTTCTCCACATCCAGGCGGTTGGCCAGAGCGCCGCCGATCAGGTCGGAAGAACCGGCGTCGGTCACGCGGACCTTGCGGCACATCTGACGGATGATGACCTCGATGTGCTTGTCGTTGATTTCAACGCCCTGCAGACGGTAAACCTTCTGAACCTCGCTGATGAGGTAGTTCTGGACGTCGGACAGGCCCTTGACAGCCAGGATGTCCTGGGGATACAGAACGCCCTCGCGGGTGATGATGTCGCCCTTCTCCACGCGGTCGCCCGGCATAACCCGTGCGTGCTGGGTGAAGGGAATCGAATAGCTCTTGACCACCTCGGCGCCGGTCTCGTCCTTGCCGGTGACCTTGATGACCACGTTCTTCTTGGAGTCATCCTGCGAGACAACGCCCGAGATTTCGCTCATGATAGCCATGCTCTTGGGACGGCGGCTCTCGAACAGCTCCTCGACGCGGGGCAGACCCTGGGTAATATCTTCCGCAGAGGCGATACCGCCGGTGTGGAAGGTACGCATGGTCAGCTGGGTGCCCGGCTCACCGATGGACTGTGCTGCGATGATACCGACCGACTCGCCCAGCTGGACCGGCTCGCCGGTGGCCATGTTGGAGCCGTAGCAGCGGGCGCAGACGCCAGTCTTGGCGCGGCAGGTCAGCAGGCTGCGGATCTTCAGGTGGGTGATGCCGGCAGCCTCGATCTTCTCGGCGTCGTACAGGTCCATCATCTTGCCCTCGGGCACGATGACGTCGCCGGTGGTGGGGTTGACCACGTCGCCCACGGCGTAACGGCCGATCAGGCGCTCGCGGAAGGACTCGATCTTCTCCTTGCCCTCGTGGATCTCGGAGACTTCCAGACCGTCGGAGGTGCCGCAGTCCAGCTCACGGATGATGACATCCTGCGAGACGTCGACCATGCGGCGGGTCAGGTAACCCGAGTCAGCGGTACGCAGAGCGGTATCGGCCAGACCCTTACGGGCGCCACGAGCGGAAACGAAGTATTCCAGAATGTTCAGACCTTCGCGGTAGTTGGCGCGAATGGGCATCTCGATGGTCTGACCGGCGGTGTTGGCCAGCAGGCCGCGCATGCCGGCCAGCTGCTTGATCTGGTTCATAGAACCACGGGCGCCCGAGTCAGCCATCATATAGATCTCGTTGTCCTTGGGCAGGTTGTCGGCCAGGGCCTTGGAGACCTTGTCGGTGGTGGCCTGCCAGATATCGATGGTCTTCTTGTAGCGCTCTTCCTCGGAGATCAGACCGCGGTTGAACAGCTTGCTGACCTGGGAGACCTTGACGTCGGCCTCCTCCAGCAGCTCGGCCTTCTGGGGCGGAATCACGGCGTCGCAGACGGCGACCGAGATGGCCGACAGAGTCGAGTACTTGTAGCCCTGGGCCTTGATGGCGTCCAGCATCTTGGCACAAGCGCGGCTGCCGTTGCGGGTCAGGCAGCGGGAAATGATGTCGGGCAGGGTCTTCTTGGTGACCCGGAAGCTGATCTCGTAGTCCAGCCAGTGGGCGGGATCGGTACGATCCACGTAGCCCAGGTTCTGGGGAACGGGCGTGTTGAAGATGATGCTGCCGACGGTGGTGTCCACCAGGCCGCTGCGCTCCACGCCGTCCAGCACCATGGTGCGGCGGACCTTGATGGGAGCGTGCAGGGTGACGATGTGCTCGGCGTAGGCCATCAGGGCCTCGTTCTCATCGCGGAACACCTTCCCTGCCCCTTCCTCGTCCTCGCGGACGGTGGTCAGGTAGTAGCTGCCCAGAATCATATCCTGGGTGGGCACGGTAACAGGTGCGCCGTCCGAGGGCTTCAGCAGGTTGCCGGAAGCCAGCATCAGCATCTTGGCCTCACGGCAGGCGTCCTCGCCCAGGGGCAGATGGACTGCCATCTGGTCGCCGTCAAAGTCGGCGTTGAATGCGGTACAGGACAGGGGGTGCAGCTTGATGGCACGGCCCTCCACCAGCACCGGGTTGAAGGCCTGGATGCCCAGACGGTGCAGAGTAGGTGCACGGTTCAGCAGAACCGGGTGGCCCTTGATGACGGTCTCCAGGCTGTCCCAAACCTCGGGACGGGCCCGCTCCACCATCTTGCGGGCGGACTTGATGTTGTTGGCTACGCCCTTCTCCACCAGGTCCTTCATGACAAAGGGCTTAAACAGCTCCAGAGCCATTTCCTTGGGCAGACCGCACTGGTCCATCCGCAGCTCGGGGCCGACGACGATAACCGAACGGCCGGAGTAGTCAACACGCTTGCCCAGCAGGTTCTGACGGAAGCGGCCCTGCTTGCCCTTCAGCATGTCGGACAGGCTCTTGAGGGCGCGGTTGTTGGGGCCGGTGACGGGACGGCCGCGGCGGCCGTTGTCGATCAGGCTGTCCACAGCCTCCTGCAGCATCCGCTTTTCGTTGCGGACGATGATGTCGGGAGCGCCCAGCTCCAGCAGGCGGCGCAGACGGTTGTTGCGGTTGATGACACGGCGGTACAGATCGTTCAGGTCGGTGGTGGCGAAGCGGCCGCCGTCCAGCTGAACCATGGGGCGCAGGTCAGGCGGCAGAACCGGCAGAACGGTGAGGATCATCCACTCGGGACGGTTGCCCGAAATGCGGAATGCCTCCACCACTTCCAGACGCTTCAGGATGCGAATCCGCTTCTGGCCGCTGGCCTTCTCCACCTCGGCGGTCAGCTCGGCGGACAGCTGGTCCAGATCGATCTCGGCCAGCAGGGCCTGGATGGCCTCAGCGCCCATCTGGGCGTTGAACTCGTCGCCGTAGCGCTCCTGCATCTCCCGGTATTCCTTCTCGGTCAGGAGCTGCTTCTTCTCCAGCGGGGTCAAGCCGGGATCCACAACGATATAGCTGGCAAAGTACAGAACCTTCTCCAGCAGGCGGGGACTGATGTCCAGCATCAGGCCGATGCGGCTGGGGATGCCCTTGAAGTACCAGATGTGGCTGACAGGGGCGGCCAGCTCGATGTGGCCCATCCGCTCACGGCGGACCTTGGCCTTGGTGACCTCGACGCCGCAGCGCTCGCAGATCTTGCCCTTATAACGGATACGCTTATATTTGCCGCAGTGGCACTCCCAGTCCTTGGTGGGTCCAAAGATGCGCTCGCAGAACAGGCCGTCCCGCTCGGGCTTCAGGGTGCGGTAGTTGATGGTCTCGGGCTTCTTCACCTCGCCGTAGCTCCATTTACGGATCTGGTCGGGAGAGGCAAGACCGATCTTGATCGAATCGAAAACGGTGTTTTCCATGAATCGAACCCTTCCTTAATCTCTATAACAAGTTCCGATGCGAAACCGGCTGTTTTTATTCGTCGAAGTCAACTTCGTCCGCCGGCTGGCCTGCGTCGGCTGCGGGGCTGTCCTCCAGGGAAGCGGCATCGTCAAAGCCTGCGTCGGCATCCTTGATGGTGTAGTCGTTGAGCAGCTCGCTCTCCTGCACTACGTTCTCCACGCCGGCGACCTCACGCATATCGAAGCCAGTCTCCTCCTCGTCGAAGTTCTGGCGCATATCGATCTCGTTGCCGTCCTTGTCCTGGACGATGACGTCCAGACCCAGAGACTGCAGTTCCTTGAGCATGACGCGGAAGGATTCGGGGATGCCGGGCTGAGGCACCGGCTCGCCCTTGACGATGGCCTCGTAGGTCTTGACACGGCCCTCCACGTCGTCCGACTTGACGGTCAGGATCTCCTGCAGGGTGTAGGCTGCGCCGTAAGCCTCCAGGGCCCAGACTTCCATCTCGCCGAAACGCTGGCCGCCGAACTGGGCCTTGCCGCCCAGGGGCTGCTGGGTAACCAGAGAGTAGGGACCGGTGGAACGGGCGTGGATCTTATCGTCGACCAGGTGATGCAGCTTGAGGTAGTACATATAACCCACGGTGACGCGGTTATCGAACTTCTCGCCGGTGCGGCCGTCGTACACGGTGGTCTTGCCGTCGCGGTCCAGCTCGATCTTGGAGAAGTCGATGATGTGGCCCTGCTCGCCCATGATCTTGGGCAGCTTGGTGGGATACTCGGGGGCATTCTCGCCGTGCCACTTCTCGCGGGCGGTGTCGAAGGTGTCGCCGATGTCGTTCTCACGGGCGGAGTCGAAGACGGGGGTCATGACCTTGATGCCGCATGCCTTGGCTGCATAGCCCAGGTTGACTTCCAGGACCTGACCGATGTTCATACGGGAAGGAACGCCCAGGGGGTTCAGCACGATGTCCAGCGGGGTGCCGTCGGGCAGGTAGGGCATATCTTCCTGAGGCAGAATGCGGGAGACAACACCCTTGTTGCCGTGACGGCCTGCCATCTTGTCGCCGACGCTGATCTTGCGCTTCTGGGCGATATAGCAGCGGACCACTTCACGGACGCCGGGCTGCAGCTCGTCGCTGTTCTCGGGGGTAAAAACCTTGACATCCACAATGATGCCGTACTCGCCGTGGGGCACGCGCAGAGAGGTATCGCGGACTTCGCGGGCCTTCTCACCGAAGATGGCGCGCAGCAGGCGCTCCTCAGCGGTCAGCTCGGTCTCGCCCTTAGGGGTGACCTTACCGACCAGGATGTCGCCGCTCTTGACCTCGGCGCCGATGCGGATGATGCCGCGCTCGTCCAGATCCTTCAGGGCGTCCTCCGAGACGTTGGGGATGTCACGGGTGATTTCCTCGGGTCCCAGCTTGGTGTCGCGGGACTCGGTCTCATATTCCTCGATGTGGATCGAGGTGTACACGTCCTCACGGACGATCTTCTCGTTCAGCAGAACGGCGTCCTCGTAGTTGTAGCCCTCCCAGGTCATGAAGCCGATCAGAGCGTTCTTGCCCAGAGAGATTTCGCCGTTGCGCATAGCGGGGCCGTCGGCCAGGACCTGGCCCTTCTTGACGGTCTCGCCCACGGCCACGATGGGACGCTGGTTGATGCAGGTGCCTGCGTTGGAGCGGGCGAACTTGATGAGGCTGTAATCATCCACACCGCCCTGGTCGTTGCGGACCACCACGTGGTCTGCATCCACACGCTCGACCACGCCGTCTCTGTTGGCCAGGACTGCGACGCCCGAGTCGGTGGCGGCCTTGTACTCCATACCTGTGGCCACCAGCGGCTGCTGGGTGACCATCAGAGGCACGGCCTGACGCTGCATGTTGGAGCCCATCAGAGCACGGTTACAGTCGTCGTTCTCCAGGAAGGGAATCATGGCGGTAGCCACAGAAACCATCATCCGGGGAGAAACGTCCACGAAGTCCACCTTTTCGGCGTCGATTTCCAGAATCTCATCCCGGCGGCGGGCCGAAACGCGCTGACGCTTGAAGTGACGGCCCTCGTCCAGAGGCTCGTTGGCCTGAGCGACCACGTACTCGTCCTCGACGTCGGCGGTCATATAGACCACATCGTCGGTGACCACCTGGTCGATGACGCGGCCCTTCTCGTCGTAGGTCTTTTCGACGCGGCGGTAGGGAGCCTCGATGAAGCCGTACTCATTGATCTTGGCGTAGGATGCCAGGTAGGAAATCAGACCGATGTTGGGACCTTCGGGGGTCTCAATGGGGCACATGCGGCCGTAGTGGCTGTAGTGAACGTCGCGGACTTCGAAGCCTGCGCGGTCACGGCTCAGACCGCCGGGGCCCAGGGCCGACAGACGGCGCTTGTGGGTCAGCTCAGCCAGGGGGTTGTTCTGATCCATGAACTGGGACAGAGGCGAAGAACCGAAGAACTCCTTGATGGCAGCCACCACAGGACGGATGTTGATGAGGGCCTGGGGGGTCAGGGTGCTCTGATCCTGGCTCTGCAGGGTCATGCGCTCACGGATGACGCGCTCCATGCGGGAGAAGCCGATCCGGAACTGGTTCTGGAGCAGCTCGCCCACGCTGCGGATACGGCGGTTGCCCAGGTGGTCGATATCGTCGGTGGTGCCGATGCCGTGGGCCAGGCCATTCAGGTAGTTGATGGAGGCCAGGATATCGGTGACGGTCAGGGTGCGGCCGATCAGCAGATCATGGTTGCGGCGGAGCAGTTCCTTCTGCTCCTCGGCATCGCTGGTGGTGTCCAGGATCTTGCGCAGTTCCTCAAAGGAGCAGCGCTCGTTGATGCCGCACTCCTTCACGTCGAAGGAGAAGAAGCCCTGTGCGTCCACGCAGCCGTTGGTGATGACCTTCACCGGCTTGTCGTCGATCATCAGGGTGACCAGGTTGACGCCGGCGGCGTCGGCCTGCTCGGCCTTGGCGCGGGTGATCTTCTCCCCTGCCTCGATCAGCAGCTCACCGGTCAGGGGGTCCACCACGTTCTCAGCGGCGACCTGGCCGATGATGCGGCGGGCCAGAGCCAGCTTCTTGTTCATCTTATAACGGCCGAACCGGGACAGATCGTACCGGCGGGGGTCAAAGAAAAGCATGTTGATCTGGCTGGTGGCGGACTCCACCGTGGGAGGCTCGCCGGGGCGCAGCTTGCGGTAAACTTCCAGCAGGCCTTCCTCGGTGTTCTTGGTGGTATCCTTCTCCAGGGTGGCCAGGATGCGCTCATCCTCGCCGAAGTAGTTCAGGATGTCCTCATTGCTGGACAGGCCCAGTGCACGGCACAGGACGGTGACGGGCAGCTTGCGGTTCTTATCGATACGGACGTAGAAGACGTCGGAGGCGTCGGTCTCATACTCCAGCCATGCGCCGCGGTTGGGGTTCATGGTGGCGCTGAACAGGTCGTTGCCCACCTTGTCCTTGGCGGCGCCATAGAACACGCCCGGGGAACGAACCAGCTGGCTGACGATGACGCGCTCGGCGCCGTTGATGACGAAGGTGCCCGCATCGGTCATCAGGGGGAAGTCTCCCATGAAGATCTCCTGATCCTTGACCTCGCCGGTCTCCTTGTTCAGCAGGCGGGCCGTGACGCGCAGGGGTGCTGCGTAGGTGACGTCGCGGCTCTTGCACTCCTTGATGCTGTACTTGGGCTCTTTGTCGAGGCGGTAATCCACGAAGCTCAGCGCGAGGTTGCCGGTGTAATCCTCAATGACGCCGATATCATGAAATACCTCCCGCAGACCTTCGTCCAGGAACCACTGATAGGAATTCTTCTGGACCTCGATCAGGTTGGGCATCTCAATGACTTCGTCGATGTGGGAGAAGCTCATCCGCTCGGTTTTGCCGAGTTTTACGGGCTTGACTTTCATCATAAAATCGACCACTCCTTACTTTTATACTCCACGGACGTGATAACAAGGCGGTGCGAAACCGCCCGATTTCTGGCAGACTCACAGAAACAGCCCCTGCGCAGGCCGAACGGGTTCGTCGTTTTTCACAAACTTTTCGTTTCAAGCGAGCTGCGAAACCCCATTTTTCGCGCAGTATTCCATTTTGTGATACTACTGCAGTATAGCGCAAAAAAGCCCTGTTGTCAAGCCATTTTACAGCTTTCAGTCAAAAATTTTTTCTGCGCGCAAATTGCTTCGCACACACGGAGGCGTGTCCTGAATGTTGATTTTAGGGCTTGCATTTTCGGTTTTTCACGTTCCATCCAAAAAAGGCTTTGGTGATTTTGTCTATCTTGTCTCTTGCAATTTGCGCCCCGCGTGCTAGGGGCCCAAACAAAAATCCCCTGCCCTTCCCAAAAGGAAAAGCAGGGGCCGTTTTATTCTTCCAGATAATCCCGCAGGCGCTTGGCGCGGCTGGGGTGGCGCAGTTTGCGGAGGGCTTTGGCCTCGATCTGCCGCACCCGCTCCCGGGTGACGTTGAATTCCTGGCCCAGTTCTTCCAGGGTGTGGGGCTGGCCGTCCTCCAGGCCAAACCGGAGCGAGAGCACCCGCTGTTCCCGGGGGGTCAGGCTGGCCAGCACCGACACCAGTTCCCGGTGAAGCATCTGGCGGCCCGCCTCGTCGGCGGGGATGCCCGCGGTGTCGTCCTGGACAAAGTCCTCGATGTGGGCATCTTCCTCCTCCCCCACCGGCGCCTCCAGGCTCACCGGCTCCTGGGACAGCTGCAGCAGCTGGCTGACCCGGTCCGGCTCCAGGGAGAGGCGGACGGCGATCTCGGCGGGGGTAGGTTCCCGGCCATTCTGATGCAGCAGCTCGGAGGAAGTCTTTTTCACCCGGTTGATGCTCTCCACCAGATGGACCGGAATCCGGATGGTGCGGCCCTGGTCGGCAATGGCCCGGGTGATGGCCTGGCGAATCCACCAGGTGGCATAGGTGGAGAACTTGAAGCCCCGTTCCGGCTCAAACTTCTCGGCCGCCTTCATCAGGCCCAGATTTCCCTCCTGGATCAGGTCCAGAAAGGGCAGGCCCCGGCCGGCGTACCGCTTGGCCACCGACACCACCAGACGCAGGTTGGCCTCGCAGAGACGGCGGCGGGCTTGTGCGTCACCCGCCCGGGCGGCGGCGGCCAGGGCGGCCTCCTCCTCTGCCCCCAGCAGCGGAACGGCGCCGATCTCCTTTAAATAGGCTTTGACCGGGTCATCCAGGGTCACCCCCGAGGGAGACAGCTCTTTCTCCAAACTGCCGATCTGCTCCTCGTCCAGCGCGGGCAGGTCGGGTTCTTCCTCGTCCTCGGGCGCCAGATCCACCCCTTTGGCCTTGAGGGCCTCATACAGCGCATCCAGACCCGACAGGTCAAAGTCCTCCGCCTCCATGGCGCGGCTCAGCTGCTCGGGCGTCAGCGGGCGGCGGCGGGCCTTGCGGGCCAGAGAATCTGCAAGCATTTCTGGGGACATAAACGGGCGTCTCTCCTTTCGGTGAACCAAAGTCCAGGGCGGCAGGATTATTCTTCCTCCGGCTGGCCGCCCCCTTTGCGCCGGCTTATCTGCGCCAGGTAGTCTTTCAGCTCCTGGGCGCTCTTATCGGCCGCCCGGGCGGAGAGAGGCTCCCCCCGCGCGATCCGTTCCAGATACATTTCAATATCCTGCGGCGTGCAGCTCACATCACTGTATTCTGCCGCGGCGCCGCTCAGTTCATTCATGGCCTTTTCGCTGATCACCGTTGCCACCGCGCCCAGACTCACCTCGTGCCCCTCCTGATAACACCGGAGAATGGCCTCATACCCCTCCCGCAGCTCGGGATTCAGGATGCTCTCGGGCCGCAGGGCCGGGGCGATCTTCTTCAGGTAGTCGGGCTGACGCAGGGCGGCCGCCACCAGCCGCCGCTGGGAGGACGCCACCCCGATGGCACCGGGACCGCTCTTGTCATAGGGGACTTTGATGGTGTCCATCTCCCCCGAGTGCAGGATTTCTTTCCGCCGGGCCGAGCGGCGCTTGGCCCCCAGCTTGCGGGCGACATCCTCCACCTGGGTCAGGATGGCGTTTTTGGCGATGTTGGTTTCTTCGGCCAGGCGGCCGGCGTACAGTTCTTTTTCGGTGGGGGTGGAACCGTTGGCCAGGATCTCCACCGCCTCCTGGATGTAGCCCAGGCGCTGGTTATCCTGGGACAGGTCATACTTGGCCCGGGCGCGGGCCAGCCGGAAGTCCAGCGCGTTGCCGGCGCCGTCCAGCAGCTGGCGGAATCGCTCGGCGCCAAACTTCTTGATGTACTCGTCGGGGTCCTTGGCGTTGGGGATGTTCAGCACCCCCACCTGAACCGGACTGTTGCGGAACAATTCCAGGGAGCGCAGGGTGGCCTTCTGGCCCGCCTCGTCCGAGTCGTAGCTCAGAATCACCTCGTCGGCGTATTCGCTGAGCAGACGGACTTGGGCCTGGGTCAGAGCGGTGCCGCAGGCGCAGACCGCCGTGTCCACCCCTGCCTGCTGCATGCTGATAACATCCATGTAGCCCTCGCAGAGGACATACCGCCGGGAGGCGCTCTTTTTGGCGATCTGGAGGGCGAACACCGTCTCCGACTTGTGATACACCAGCGTCTCGGGGCTGTTGACGTACTTGGGCTTGGAGTCATCCAGAACGCGGCCGCCAAAGGCGATCACGTTCCCCCGCAGGTCAAAGATGGGGGTGATGACCCGACGCCAGAACAGGCAGTAGATCCGCCCTGACTGGCTCCGCTTGAACAGGCCGCTGGCATCCATTTCCGCCTGGGTATAGCCCTTGTCCCGCAGATGGTGGTACAAAGCCTGTCCATCGTTGGGGGCATAGCCCAGGCCGAACCGGGCAATGGTCCGGTCATCCAGACCACGCCGCCGCCAGTAGGCCCGGGCCTGGGCGGCCTCGTCCACACTGGAATTCAGGCAGGCATGGAAGAACCGGGCCGCCTCCTTGTTCATGGAAAGAATCCGGCTGCGCATCCGGCCGGTGCCGTCGTCCTCCTCCGGCTCGGGCATGCCGGACCGCTCGGCCAGCAGCTTGACCGCCTCGGGATAACTGAGGGAGCTGATCTTTTTTACAAAGGTAATGACGTCGCCGCCCGCCCCGCAGCCAAAGCAGTAAAAGCTCTGGGTTTCGGGATAGACGTAAAAGGACGGCGTCTTTTCGTTGTGGAAGGGGCACAGCCCGCTGTACAGCCGGCCTTTGTGCTTGAGCTGAACATAACTGCCCACCACATCCACAACGTCGTTGCGGCGGATCAGCTCTTCAACGTATTCGTGCGATATCATGCAATGAACTTCCCTAACATCTGATTTTTGTTTTCCCGGTCATTCTGCCGCCGGCCTTTACAGCACATGCCAGCGCTTGGGCACATAGAGCTCCTCAAAGGCGCGGATGGCAAAATCATCGCTCATCCCGCTGATATAGTCGGCCACCGCCCGGTCGTCCCCTTCCTCCTCTGCAATCTGCTGATAGAGGGTGGACATCTGTTCGGTGTGGGCCATATAGTGCTCATACAGCGACTCGATGACCTTTTCCACCTTCTGTTCCTCGTGCTTGGCCACCTTGTCCACGTAGACGGTACTGTACATGAAGGCCTTCAGCACCCGGAATGCCTCATCCTCCACCGGGCCGGCCTGAATGGTCCCCGGCTCGGTATGAAGCAGGATGCTGTTGATCATGGCGGTAATCCGCGCCGACTTGGTCTGACCCAGCACGTCGGTGGCTTCTCTGGGCAGGACGGCGGGGTCCAGGACCCCGGCCCGCACCGCATCCTCGATGTCGTGGTTGACATAGGCGATCTGATCGGCCATCCGGACAATCCGTCCTTCCGGCGTGGCCGCCCAGGTTCCCTTGGTGTGGGTGACGATGCCGTTGCGGACCTCCCAGGTCAGGTTCAGGCCGCTGCCGTCCTTTTCCAGGCGGTCCACCACCCGCAGGCTCTGCTCATAGTGCTTGAAGCCCCCGGGATGAAGCCGGTTCAGCGCCCGCTCCCCTGCATGGCCAAAGGGGGTATGCCCCAGATCGTGGGCCAGCGCGATGGCTTCGGTGAGGTCCTCGTTGAGGCGGAGGGCCCGGGCAATGGTACGGGCAATCTGGGAAACTTCCAGGGTATGGGTCAGGCGGGTGCGGTACAGGTCCCCCTCCGGCGAGAGAAAGACCTGGGTTTTCTGCTTGAGGCGGCGGAACGCCTTGCAGTGGATGATGCGGTCCCGGTCCCGCTGATAGACGGGACGGATGGGGTCCTGGGGCTCGGGCCGGGCCCGGCCGCGGCTCTGATCGGAAAAACTGGCCCAGGACGCAAAGGTCAGGCGCTCAATTTCTTCGGTTCGCAGACGTACATCCATAGGCTATACCTCACTTTCAACATCACGGGCCCAAGGTCCGCCTTGGTTATTCTAGCACAGAGGACATGTCACAAGGGGAAGAATTCTGGAATATGGAAAAATTTTCCAATTCAGACCGGGCCGTAGAAGGGCTCGGACACCTCCACTTTCCCCTGTCCGCGGGTCAGCTCCCGCAGCTGTTCCAGCAGTTCTCCCTGGGTGCCTGCCCGCATCTGCCACTGCAGGGACACCCGGTCAGTGAACTCCGGGTCAGCCAGGCGGCCCCCGGCGGCGGCCACCAGGAGGGTCACCCGCTCATACAGGGAATAGTCCACCGTGGTGGAGAGACGGACCACCGGCTGAACCGTCACTTTTTCGGCGGCTTCCAATGCACTGGACGCCGCGCTGGTGTAGGCCCGAACCAGGCCGCCGGTCCCCAGCAGAATCCCGCCGAAATACCGGGTCACCACCACGATCAAATCGGTCAGGCCGCTGTGGCCGATGACTTCCAGCACCGGGGTGCCGGCGGTCTTGGCAGGCTCGCCGTCATCGGAATAGCGCTCCCGGTTGCCAGCCCGGAGTTTATAGGCGTAGACGTTGTGGCGTGCGGTCCGGTTGGCCGCCCGGATCTGTTCCAGAAAGGCCACGGCCTCCTCTTCGCTCTCGACGTGGGCAGCAGCCGCCAGAAAGCGGCTCTTCTTCTCCTCATATTCCCCGGATGCGGTGCCCCGGATGGTGTGGTATTCTTCCAAAATTCGGTCCTCCCCTTTATGTCTTTATTAGAGTATAGCATAAATCGACATTTGCGCAAGGGCGCACATCCAGGCGCAAAAAATGCTCGGTCCAAAGGCGGAGCGTCCAAAATACGGTTTTCAAGCGGCGTTGGCCGGCAAACTGCTGGCCTCCAAAAAGTGCATTTACCTGCTCTCCTGATGCCACGGGATCTTTCCCGCCTCATCGGATGTCCCGGCACGCAAAAAGCGCCCTGCCCGAAGGCAGAGCGCTTTTGTTGCGATTTTACGAGCGTTTTAGGTGTAAAGTGGACTTACTTTGCAGCCTTGGCAGCCTCGATCTCCTTGATCAGATCGGGCACAACCTTGAACAGGTCGCCCACGATGCCGTAATCAGCGACGCCGAAGATGGGGGCGGTCTCGTTCTTGTTCACGGCAATGATCAGCTCGGAATCCTGCATGCCAGCCACGTGCTGGATGGCGCCGGAGATACCCAGAGCGACGTAGATCTTGGGATGGACGGTCTTGCCGGTCTGGCCAACCTGGTGGTCAGCGCTCATCCAGCCTGCGTCGGTGACGGCACGGGAAGCACCCACAACGCCGCCGCCCAGAGCAGCAGCCAGCTGCTCGGCCAGAGCAATGCCCTTCTCCACATCCTTGGAGATGCCGCGGCCCACAGAGACGATGACGTCTGCGCCGATCAGGTCAACCAGCTTGGTGGCGGCCTTCTCCACGCTCAGGACCTCGGTCTTGATGTCGTCGGTGGTCAGGCTGAAAGCAGGCTTGACGATCTGGCAGGCATCCGCCTTGGCCTGATCGAAGGGAGCCTTCTTCATGACGCCGGGACGGACGGTGGACATCTGGGGACGGAACCGGGGGCAGATGATGGTAGCCATCAGGTGACCGCCGAATGCAGGACGGGTCATCTTCAGGTTGCGGTCCTCATAGTCGAAGGTCTGCTTGGACAGGTCGATGGTGGAGCTCTCAGCCAGGAATTCCACGTACTTCTTGGTGTCGATGTCCAGGTGGGTGGCGTCAGCGGTCAGACCGGTGTGCAGACGGGCTGCGCAGCGGGGGCCGAGGTCACGGCCGATGTTGGTTGCGCCGATCAGCAGAACCTCAGGCTTGAACTCGTTGACCATGTCGCAGACGACCTTGGCGTATGCGTCGGTGGTGTAATCCTTGAGCAGCGGGCTCTCGCAGACGATGACCTTGTCAGCGCCGTAGCCGCCCAGCTCCTTGGCGATGGACTCAACCTGATCGCCCAGCAGCAGGCCAGTGACTTCGCAGCCCAGCTCGTCGGCCAGCTTGCGGGCCTCGCTCACCAGCTCGAAGTCGGTGGACATCAGTGTGCCCTGCCGCTGCTCGCAGAAGACCCACACGCCCTTGTATTCGTTAAAATCAGCCATTGTAATCCTGCTCCTTTCGTCAGATCAGATGCTTGCCGGCCAGGACAGACGCCAGCTGAGCAGCCACGTCGTCACCGGTGAGCATGGTGCCTGCACCCTTCTGGGGAGGAGTGAAGGACTTAAAGACGTTGGTGGGCGAGCCCTTCAGACCGATGGTGTCCACCTCGATCAGGGGATCATCTTTCAGAGCCTCGTAGTCAAAGACTTCCATCGGCTTGTCGTAGCAGGTGAAGATGCCGTTGATGTTCATGTAACGGGGCTGGTTCAGCTCCTTGATGCAGGTGATCAGGCAGGGGGTCTTGACCCGGATCATCATGTAGCCGTCTTCCAGCATGCGCTTGACCACCAGGGTGTCGCCATCCTTCTGGATGTCGGCAGCGTAGGTGACCTGAGGCAGGTGCAGCTTCTCAGCGATCTGGGGACCGACCTGGGCAGTATCGCCGTCGATGGCCTGACGGCCGCAGAAGACGATATCCTCGGGGCCGACGCCAATCTTGTTGACGGCAGCAGCCAGGATCTGGCTGGTGGCGAAGGTATCGGAACCGCCGAACTCACGGCCCGAAACCAGAACGGCACGGTCAGCGCCGCGGGCCAGCAGCTCGCGCAGCATGCCTTCGGCCGGCGGGGGGCCCATGGTCACGACGACGACTTCGCAGCCGGTGGCGTCCTTCAGCTTGAGGGCGGCCTCCAGGGCGTTCAGGTCATCGGGGTTGGTGATGGTTGCCATAGAGGCACGGTCGAGGGTTCCGTCCGGCTTGACTGCAACCTTGCCGGAGGTATCGGGAACCTGCTTGACACAAACAATCGCTTTCATTGTAACATTGCCCTCCTTACTTCAGCAGCGCGCCCGAGATGACCATCATCTGCACTTCGCTGGTGCCCTCGTAGATCTCGGTGATCTTGGCGTCGCGCATCATCCGCTCGATCGGATAGTCGCGGGTATAGCCGTAACCGCCGAAGAGCTGCAGGCAGCGGCGGGTCACGTCGCTGGCCGTGCGGGAAGCGATCAGCTTGGCCTCGGCAGCCTCCACGCTGTAGCGGACCTTCTGGCCGTTCATGGCGTCCTGCTTCTTGAGTGCAGCAGCGTACACCAAGTACTTGGCAGCGTCCACGCGGGCCTTCATCTCGGCCAGCTCGAACTGGGTGTTCTGGAACTGAGCGATGCTGCGGCCGAACTGCTTGCGCTCCTTGACGTAAGCGACGGTCTCGTCGATGGCGCCCTCAGCGATGCCCAGAGCCTGTGCGGCGATGCCGATACGGCCGCCGTCCAGGGTAGCCATGGCCAGCTGGAAGCCCTTGCCCTTGACGCCCAGCAGACGATCCTTGGGGATCAGGCAGTCTTCCATGATCAGCTCGCAGGTGGAGGAACCACGGATGCCCATCTTGTCCTCGGGCTTGCCGACCTTGAAGCCGGGATCGGTGCGTTCCACGATGAAAGCGGAAATCTCTTTGCTCTTGCGGCCGCGCTTGTCCACCACGGTGCCGGTGACAGCGATGATGATGAACACATCGGCGTAGCCTGCGTTGGTGATGAAGATCTTGGAGCCGTTCAGCAGCCAGCCGTCCTCACGCTCCACAGCGAAGGTCTGCTGACCCTGGGCGTCGGTACCGGCGCCCGGCTCGGTCAGGCCGAAAGCACCCAGCCACTCGCCGCTGCACAGCTTGGGCAGGTACTTTGCCTTCTGCTCGGGGGTGCCGTTCTCGTAGATGGGAGCGGCGCACAGAGAGGTGTGGGCCGACAGGATAACGCCCGTCGTGCCGCAGACCTTGCTCATTTCCTCAACGGCCATGACGTAGCTCAGCACGTCGCCGCCGGCTCCGCCCACAGCGGTCGGGAAGTAGATGCCCATCATACCGAGCTTACCCATCTTCTCGACGGTCTCTTTGGGGAAGTATTCTTCTGCATCCACCTGTTTTGCCAGGGGTTTGACTTCGTTCTCAGCGAACTCGCGGTACATCTTCTGCGCCATGAGCTGCTGCTTGGACAGAGTAAAATCCATCACTGCTTCCTCCCTTGGAAATCATAGTATTATGGGGCCGGGCAAAACCGCTCCCCGCAGGAGCTATTCACCTGCGGGGAGCGACCCGTTACGCCCGGATTACCCCTTGCGGCATCTTACAGCTTGTCGACCGGGGTCTTGGTGCGGTCAGCGTTGTAGACATAGAAGCCCTTGCCGGCCTTGCAGCCCAGGTTGCCGCCGCGAACCATCTTGCGCAGCAGGGGGCATGCACGATACTTGGAGTCGCCGGTCTCCTTGTACAGGACGTCCATGATGGCCAGGCAGATGTCCAGGCCGATGAAGTCGCCCAGCTCCAGGGGTCCCATGGGGTGGTTGGCGCCCAGCTTCATAGCGGCGTCGATGCCCTCGATGTCCGAAACGCCCTCCATCTTGATGAAGGCAGCCTCGTTGATCATGGGGATCAGGATGCGGTTGACCACGAAGCCGGCAGCCTCGTTGACCTGAACCGGCTGCTTGCCGATGGCAACGGAGATCTCCTTGATCTTCTCAACGGTCTCGTTGGGGGTGTTGCAGCCAGCGATGACCTCGATCAGCTTCATGCGATCGGCGGGGTTGAAGAAGTGCATACCCACCAGAGGACGGCTCAGGCCCTTGCCGATCTCGGTGATGGACAGGGACGAGGTGTTGGAAGCGAAGATGCACTCGGGCTTGCAGATCTTGTCCAGAGCTGCGAAGGTGTCCTGCTTGACCTTCATATCCTCGAAAGCAGCCTCAACAATCAGATCGCAGTCAGCGCACAGATCTTCCTTGACGCCCGGGGTGATGGCTGCGCAGATCTCGTCAGCCTTGGCCTTGGTCATCTTGCCCTTGGCGACCAGACGGTCATAGCCCTTGGCGATCTTGGCCTTGCCATTCTCAGCCCACTCCTGCTTGATATCGCACAGAGCAACGGTGTTGCCCTCAACCTGAGCAAATGCCTTTGCGATGCCCTGGCCCATGGTGCCAGCGCCGATAACGCCGATTTTCATAGCAATTTCTCCTTTTTATAATCTGAATTATAATTGAATGGATTGCAAATACTTAGTTGTTGGTAAAGACAGCCTTGGGCTTGGGTTTCTCACGGGAGAGGAAGCAAGCCATGCCCTCCACCTGGTCGTGGGTCTCGAAGCAGTCGCCGAACAGCTTCTCCTCCACCTCGACGGCCTTCTCGATGGGCAGCGAAATGCCCTCGTTCATGGCCTTCTTGCAGTTGCGGACTGCGATGGGGGCGTTCTTGGCGATCTTGCCGGCCAGCTTCAGGGCGTTCTCCATCAGCTCAGCCTGGGGATACACAGCGTTCACCAGACCGATCCGCAGAGCCTCGTCGGCCTTGATGTTCAGAGCCGAGTAGACCAGCTGCTTGGCCATGCCCAGGCCCACCAGACGGGCCAGGCGCTGGGTGCCGCCGAAGCCCGGGGTGATGCCCAGGCCCACTTCGGGCTGGCCGAAGACGGCGTTGTCGGAGCACAGGCGGATGTCGCAGCTCATGGCCAGCTCATTGCCGCCGCCCAGAGCGAAGCCGTTGACGGCTGCGATGACGGGGATGGGGAAGCTCTCGATCATCAGGAAGATGTCGTTGCCCAGCTTGCCGAAGGCCTCGCCTTCTGCCTTGGTCATGGTGCTCATGGAGCCGATGTCGGCGCCGGCCACGAAGCTCTTATCCCCTTCGCCGGTCAGGACGATGCAGCGGATGGTGTTCTGATCCACAGCCTCAAAAGCGGCCTTCAGATCAGCCAGAACCTCGGGGTTCAGTGCGTTCAGTGCCTTGGGACGGTCGATGGTAATGATCTCGACAGCGCCCTGCACTTCAGTCTTTACAAAAGCCATAGTGTTTCCTTTCAGCCTATCAAAGGCGGGCGCGCTGCCGGCGCGGGGAGGTTCCCGCGCCGGCGCGCCCGGATCAAATCAATTCAGCAGACCGGATGGATTAGTCCATCTCGACGATGGTGGCGCAGCCCATGCCGCCGCCGATGCACAGGGTGGCCAGGCCCTTCTTGGCGCCGCGATGCTTCATGGCGTACAGCAGGGTGACCAGGATGCGGCAGCCGGAAGCGCCGACAGGGTGGCCCAGAGCGATGGCGCCGCCGTTGACGTTGACCTTCTCCATGTCAAAGCCCAGGTCGTGAGCTACAGCCAGAGACTGGGAAGCGAAAGCCTCGTTGGCCTCGATCAGGTCCATATCGGCGACGGTCAGGCCAGCCTTGGCCATAACCTTCTTGGTAGCTGCAACGGGGCCCACACCCATGATGGAGGGATCCACGCCGCCCAGAGCGCCTGCAACCCAGGTAGCCATCGGGGTGATGCCCAGCTCCTTGGCCTTCTCCTCGCTCATGACCACGACAGCAGCTGCGCCGTCGTTGATGGCGGAAGCGTTGCCGGCGGTAACCTTGCCGTCCTTCTTGAAGGCGGGCTTCAGCTTGGCCAGAACTTCGGGAGCGCTCAGACGGGGGCCTTCATCGGTATCGAAGATGATGTCGCCCTTCTTGTTCTTGATGACGACGGGGACGATCTCGTCCTTGAATGCGCCGCTCTTGATGGCAGCGTCAGCCTTCAGCTGGCTGTTGTAAGCGAAGTTGTCCAGGTCCTCACGGCTCAGGTTCCACTGATCTGCAACGTTCTCAGCGGTGATGCCCATGTGGTAGTTGTTGAACACATCCCACAGAGCGTCGTTGACCATGGTGTCCACCAGCTCGCTCTTGCCCATGGGAGAACCCATGCGGTAGCCGTAGCGGGCCTTCATCATTGCGAAGGGAGCCATATCCATGTTCTCGGTGCCGCCTGCAACCACGATGTCAGCATCGCCGGCCTCGATCATGCGGGCTGCCATGTTCACGCACTCCAGACCGGAGCCGCAGACCACGTTGACGGTCACAGCGGGGACCTCAACGGGCAGGCCAGCCTTCAGAGAAGCCTGACGGGCAACGTTCTGGCCCTGGCCAGCCTGGATGACACAGCCCATGTAGACCTGGTCAACCTGCTCGGGCTTGACGTTGGCGCGCTGGAGAGCTTCCTTGATGACCACAGCGCCCAGCTCGGCAGCGGGGACGTTGGACAGGGTGCCGCCAAACTTACCAATGGCGGTGCGGCATGCAGATGCGATAACGATCTTTTTCATGTTGAATTGCCTCCTGTTTCGCATGAAATGTGTGGTTTTGTTTGTTTCTTGCAGCAGATAAAACCTTCTATCAAAAACCCTTTGGGATACGCCCGCGGGGACTTTTGCTTGTTACGGCTGCTGGCCGGCGGTCCGCAGCGCCTCCATCTTTTCCCGCACCGCCTTTTCGACGTTGGGGGTGACGAATTTGCTGATGTCGCTGCCGTACCGTGCCGCTTCCTTGACGATGGTCGAGGACAGGTAACTCCACTTGATGCTGGTGGAGAGGAACACCGTCTCGATGCCGGGCATCAAAGCGTGATTGGTCTGGGCCAGCTGGATCTCATTCTCAAAGTCGGTGACCGCCCGCAGCCCCCGCACCATGACGGTGGCGTGGCACTTCCGGGCGAAATCCACCGTCAGGCCGTCGAAGCTCTGAACGGTGACATTGGGAATGCCCTTGCAGCACTCGGTCAAGAGCTCCACCCGCTCCTCAATGGTGAAGAGGGGGCGCTTGGCGCTGTTGATGAGCACCGCGACGATCAATTTGTCGTTGATCTTGGCTGCCCGCTTGATGATATCCAGATGTCCACGGGTAACCGGGTCAAAAGAACCGGGATAAATGGCGATTGCCATGGAAACTACTGCCTCCCTGTTTTCCGCGCCCGGCTGCCTGCGGCGGCCCGGCGCACGATCTCAAGCACGCCCTTTGCAGCCGTCGGCTGCTCTCCCCTGGCCCGCCGGGCTTTTGGCTCGGCGCCCGGCCCCGGGGCAGGCGTTTTGATGTTTCAGGCGCACCCGGTCGTTAATTTCGTAACGACTTTGGGTCCAAGGCGGCGTCCCGCGCCTCCTGACACACTTAGTAAACCACATTGTCAAAAGTTTATCAAGTAGTTTGGAGCATTTTTTCGGCTCTCTCGACCCCAAACAATTGAAAACATTCTCTCAAGTTTTTGTACATTTTGCCAAGAGGGAGTTTTTTTGCGATTTTCTATTGATTCTCGACATCGTTAATGTTATAACTATCAGTGTAGGGAATGCTGGGCTGCACAACCTTGCCGGCCTTGCCTTCCGACCTGTCACAAGGTTACTGTATCACCCGGATGTGATGAACGGGTGTGCAGAGTATGTACTTCCTTTTAACTTTCTTTGAGTTTGGAACCGACACCGCATACGTTGAAATGGGATGGATTTGAGAGCCCCAGCCTGCCAATCCTTTCAGGCAGGGAGCGGCCGCCAAACCGGAAGCGCCTGCTTTCCTATTTATAATAAGTCTGGCGATTCCGGCCGCAGCCGGGGCTTCTCAGACCCCCAGGAAAGGATGATCTAAGAATGGACTACAGGACTGAATATCAGCGCAAGCTCATTACCGCCGACGCCGCAGCCGCCATGGTCAAGAGCGGCGACTGGGTGGACTATGGCTGGGCCGTGAACACCACGGTGGCCGTGGACGCCGCCCTGGCCAAGCGTCTGCCCCAGCTGGAGGACGTCAATTTCCGCGGCGGCATCCTGATGTGGGTTCCTGCCATCTTCCAGATTGAGGACCCCGCTGCCCACATGACCTGGAACAGCTGGCACATGGGCGGCATCGAGCGGAAGGCGGTGGCCCAGGGCTTCTCCTTCTACTCTCCCATCCGCTATTCCGAGCTGCCCCGCTACTACCGCGAGAGCAAGGACCCCGTCAACGTGGCCGTCTTCCAGGTTGCGCCCATGGATGAGCACGGCTATTTCAACTTCGGCCCCTCGGCCAGCCATCTGGCCGCCGTCTGCGAAAAGGCCGAGGTCATCATTGTTGAGGTCAACAAGAATATGCCCCGCTGCCTGGGCGGCTTCCAGAACGGCATCCACATCGACCAGGTGACCGGCATTGTGGAGGGCGACAACCCGCCCCTGGGCCAGATGGCCGCCGCAGGCCCCGCCTCCGAGGTGGATCTGGCCGTGGCCAACCTGATCGTTCCCCAGATTCCCAACGGCGCCTGCCTGCAGCTGGGCATCGGCGGCATGCCCAACGCCATCGGCAGCCTGATCGCCCAGAGCGACCTGAAGGACCTGGGCGTCCACACCGAGATGTATGTGGACGGCTTTGTGGACATCGCCAAGGCCGGCAAGATCAACGGCAGCCGCAAGCAGATCGACAAGGGCCGTCAGGTGTACGCCTTCGGCGCCGGCACCCAGAAGATGTACGACTACCTCAACGACAACCCCGAGTGCATGTCTGCCCCGGTGGACTACACCAACGACGTGCGGACCATCGCTGCGCTGGATAACTTCATCTCCATCAACAACGCCGTGGATGTGGACCTGTTCGGCCAGGTCAACGCCGAGAGCGCCGGCATCCGCAACATTTCGGGCGCAGGCGGCCAGCTGGACTTCGTCCTGGGCGCTTACCTGTCCAACGGCGGCAAGAGCTTCATCTGCCTGTCCTCCACCTTCAAGAATCGCAAGACCGGCCAGATGGAGAGCCGCATCTGCCCCACCCTGGCCAACGGCAGCATCGTCACCGATACCCGCGCCAACATCCACTATCTGTGCACCGAGTACGGCTGCGTCAACCTCAAGGGTCTGACCACCTGGCAGAAGGCAGAGGCCATCATTAGCCTGGCTCACCCCGATTTCCGGGAGCAGCTGATCGCCGACGCCGCCAACATGCACATCTGGCGCCGCAGCAACAAGCGCTGATGATGTACCCCAACATCCCTGCCGCGGCAGGGGAAAGAGGTTGATTCGTGGATAAAAAACCCCATCTGAAACCCTATATCTATGGCATGCTGGCCGGCTTTGGCGCCATTGGCCTGAGCATCGCACTTTTCTTCCTGTTCTACCGCTTCAACGGCCTGCAAAAAGGCATTTCGCTGCTGACCGGCATCCTGATGCCCTTCATCTACGGCGGCGTGATCGCCTATCTGCTGCGGCCTTTCTGCAACCGGATCGAGGATCTCCTCAACCGGTACCTGCCCGCCCGCTACCGCAAGACGGTGGACGGCATCGCCGTGGCGGCCAGCGTCCTGTTCGGACTGCTGGTGGTGTATGCCCTGTTCATGCTGATTATTCCGCAGCTCATCAACAGCATCATCACCTTGTCCACCAACTTCCAGTCCCAGCTGGACCTGTTCATGGCCTGGCTGACCCGGTTCTTTGCAGACAACGAGGCGGTGTACCGCTTCCTGAACGACTCCTACGACACCCTGCGGGACACCTTCACCTCCTGGCTGCGCACCTCGGTGATGCCCTCCATCCGCCAGATTGTCAGCGGCGTGGGCGTCAGCGTGCTGAACGTCCTGGTGGTTCTGAAAAACGTCCTGATCGGCGTCATCGCGGCGGTGTACTTCCTCTCCACCCGCAAACGGTTTGCGGCCCAGAGCAAACTGCTGCTCTACAGCATCTTCCGCCCCCACTGGGCCGACCTGATTCTGGAGGAGATCGCCTATATTGACCGCACCTTCGGTGGATTCATCATCGGCAAGATTGTGGACTCGGCCATCATCGGCGTGCTGTGCTATATTGTCTGCGTCATTGTGGGCTTCCCCAGCGCCCTGCTGGTGTCGGTCATCATCGGCGTCACCAACGTCATCCCCTTCTTCGGTCCCTTCATCGGCGCGGTGCCCGCCACCCTGCTGATCCTCATCACCGACCCCATCAAGGCCCTCTGGTTTGTGGGATTCATCTTTATCCTGCAGCAGCTGGACGGCAACGTCATCGGCCCCAAGATTCTGGGCAACACCACCGGCCTGTCCAGCTTCTGGGTGCTGTTCTCCATCCTGCTGTTCGGCGGCCTGTGGGGCTTTGTGGGCATGATCGTGGGTGTCCCCCTCTTTGCGGTGCTGTACGATCTGGTGCGGAAATTCGCCCTCTGGGGCCTCAACCGGAACGGTCAGAACGACAAGCTGAAAGTCTATCACGACGCCTTCGGCAACCCGGACGACCCGGCCGCCCCTGAGAGTCCCGCCCCCGATTCCTCCGACCACCCCGCAACATAACCCATCCAACAAAACAACCCGGACCCAACTGGAAAGCCAGAAGGTCCGGGTTGCTTTTTTGTTGTATTGTTTATCGGTCGATCATGTTGGGATAGACCTGCGCCATCCGCTCGTCGGGGAAATGTTCATCCAGGAACAGATCCAGGCTGTTGGCCGGCGGAACACCGTTGCCGCGGGCATCGCTGCGGATCAGGGCCAGAGCCGAAATGCACATATTCACCACCATAAAGACGCCCACAACCACCGTCAGCCAGCGGCCAGCGTGGCGGCGAATCCAGTCGATTCCGCGGGACACATAGGGGTAGCACAGCTTGACCCAGGCCACCGCCGCAAAGCCCCAGAAGAAGCAGTACAGCAGGTTGATGCGGCCTCCCAGGTTAAAGGGGATCTTGCTGTAATCCCAGAACACCACGCCGAACACCAGTTCGCCCAGGGCGCTGCAGATGTACTCATATGCGCCGCCCATGACGGTGCCCAGAACAAACAGCTCGCTGGAGGTCCGCTCGGTGCCGTCCTTTTTCCGGGGCAGCAGGGCGGAAGCCATCACCAGGGCGGCGCCCCACACCACGCTGAAGGGGCCCCAGACCAGGCTGGAACGGCTCATCCAGATGCCAGCGCTCAGGCGGCAGAAGATGGTCTCCACGATGTCGCCCGCCAGAGAGCCCACCGTGAACAACCAAACCACATCCGACAGGCTCATGCCCGTCTCGGCGCGGGCGGCCTTCTCGGCCACATGGGGGTAAGCGCCCTCGATGCGGTGCTCCATCCACTGGCTGATCCGGTCGTACAGGTTCCGGGACCGGCTTTCCAGCTCACGGTTCAGCCCTTCCAGACGAGTGGGATGGTGGGCCAGAATGGCCACACTGCCCAGCTGATCCAGCACGGCCAGCACGCCCAGCACCCAGGCCAGGGTTTTCATAAGCCAGACCGGCAGCAGATGGAACAGAGACAGCAGCAGCTGATTGCCCCACAGCAGGGCGATGCAGCCCAGCACGCCCCACAGCAGCGAATAGGGCAGGCAGACATAGCCGTCAATGTTGAAGCGGTGATGGGAGTAATCCCACCAGGTGCGGTGATGGAGCCGCTCCAGGATTTTGGCGGCGGTCCACTCCACCATGGTGGAGGTCAGCGCACAGCCCACAAACAGGAACAGCAGCGAGGACCGCAGATCGGCAAAGCCAATGGTCATGATGACGGCAGCAAAGCCGTAGACATAGCAAAAAGGTCCTGCGGCAAAGCCGCGCTTGACGAAGCCTCTGCCCCGGGCAATCGATACCAGCGTCTCGCCGATCCAGCCCAGAAAGGAATAAAGCATGTACAAAAGCGCCAGATCATACCATAAAAACTCCATGAAAGCCTCCTTTTTTCATGCTTTCCATTGTATGCGCCTTCTGTAGCGCATGGCCCCATCCTATCAGATTTTCACATAAATTACAAGCATTTCCGCTATTTTGTTCCATAAATCAAGCAGAAAGACCGAAAAAGGCCCGCCGCAATCCAAAGCGGCAGGCCCTTTTGATTGATTGTGTTATTCCGCCAGAAGCCAGCGGCGAATCGCCTCTGCGGCGCCGCCCTCGGTGTTGCGGCCGGTTACGACCTTGGCCGCAGCCTTGACGTCGTCGGGGGCGTTGTCCATGGCCACACCCAGCCCTGCGCTGGACAGGAGGGCCGCGTCATTGCCGCTGTCCCCCAGCGCCATCACGTCCTCCATCCCCAGACCCAGCTTCCCGGCCAGGAAGGCCACTGCGGTCTGTTTGCCTGCGCCGGGGGCGGTCAGTTCCAGACCGCCGGGGCCGCAGTCCAGCACCAGGACCCCCTCCCCCACGGCCGTCCGGAAAGCTTCCCGGAGATCCAGGGGGGCGACGGGCATATTGATCTTCAAAATTTCCAGCCCGGCCAGATCTGCGGCAGAACCTTCCAGCGGGCAGCCCAGCCGGGCCAGAACCCCCTTGTGGAACTGGGAGACGCTGGATTCATTCAGCGCCTGCCAGTCCCCGGCGGTCATGTGGTAGCGGCTGTCCCGGTCGATGTACTCCACCGGCAGCCCCAGCCGGGCAGCGGCCTGCTGCACCTGCGCCAGCGCCTCAGCGGAAAAAGGCTTGCTCCAAATGCACTCGCCGGTCCGGGCGTTCCGAATCTGGGCCCCATCGTAGAGCACCAGCCAGCTGAGCCAGTCGGGCTTTTTCTCCACGTCTGCCGGCAGGCATCCGGCGGGACGGCCGGTGGCCGCCGCCACAATGCACCCCGCCGCTGCGGCCTGGGCGGCGGCTTCGGGCAGCCCCTCCGAGAACACGTTGGGGTCGCTGCCCAGAGCGGTGCCGTCCAGGTCAAAGGCCAGCAATTTGTAATGTACCATGGTTATTCCTCCTCACGGGGCGGACAGACCATCTTAAAGCGGCTGCCCCGCCGGATGCAGTCCACCAGCAGGAGATACCGCGGGTCCACCCGGCCGATCACATTGACCCGCTCGTCGGCGGGCAGATCCTGACGCATGAGCTGGATCTCCCCCGAATAGCGGCCATACCGGAGATTGTCCATGGTGATGGTGCCGCGGGGCCGGGCGGCGCAGTCCGCCGGCTCCACCAGACCGCCCTGACGGGCGTATTTGCGGGACTCCTGATACCGCACCAGCCAGCTGGGGGAATCGGGCCGGCAGGTAAAGATCTGGCCGTACAGGCCTTCCTGCCCTGCTTTCAGGTGAACCGGCACCGGCAGGACTCCATCGGCGCAGAAGCTGGCAATCTGTTCCAGCTCATAGCTGCTGACGCCCGGGTCCCCGGCAAAAATGCCTTCCAGGCCGTAGTGGACCGCCAGGTCGGCAAAGGCCGCCAGCGGAGCCGCGCCCCGGTGGGCTTCCAGGGTGGGCAGGCCCTCATGGAGGGGCCCCCGCAGCTGTTCATCCCCGGGGATGAACGCATAGACCTTCAGCCCGGCAGCCTGAAGCATCCGGGTGCTCTCCTGCAGGAACTCCGGGTCCAGACCGGTCTCGGGGCGGGGGTAGAAATTATGAATGGCAATCACCTCGGAGCCGGCGGCAGCCAGGGCGGCGGCCTCCTCCGGGGTGACGGTGGAGGCGTTCACCGCAATGGGCATCCGGGCCGCCAGGCTGCAGGCTTCTTCCAGGGTAAAGCCGTCGTCCAGACGCAGGCCCCACAGGCCCAGATCCCGGGCCAGCTGGAGGATATCGCTGCAGCCAAACTGGATGGCGGTCTGTTCCGACACATCGGCCAGAATCCGCCAGCCATGTTCCCGCAGCCAGCTGCACATCGCCCGGACCCGGTCGGGGTAATCGGGTGCGAATTCCTCGCCGATGTGCAAAGAGATGAAAACAGGCGCACCGCCTGCCGAACCAGCGGCAAGCGGTGCTTTCTGTTTCTCAAACTCTGTCAGGTAAACCGACCGTCCGAGAAAATCAGGCATCGGCAACCTCCTCAGGCTTCACCAGAGCATTGGTGACCAGGAAGCCCATGACGTAGCTGATGAGCAGGCCAACAACATAGCACAGGACGCTGGTGGTGGCGCCTGCGGGGCCGGCGGTCATCACGAAGATGGCCAGCAGACCGGAGGGTCCCCAAGTGGTTGCAGCAACCTGCATGGCCATGACGAAGGCACCGCCGAAGCCGGCGCCCAGGCCTGCCGTGATGAAGGGACGGCCCATGGGAAGGGTGACACCGTAGATCAGGGGCTCGCCAACGCCCAGGACGCCTGCGGGCAGAGCGCCGGTGATGACTTCCTTCATGCGGGTGTTGCCCACCTTCTTGGCCTTGAGGTAGATGGCAACGGCTGCACCCACCTGACCGGCGCCGGCCATGGCCAGAGCCGGATACAGGGTGACGTAACCGAGGGTCTCAAGCTGGACCGAGTACAGAGCCACCAGACCGTGGTGCATACCCATGGCCACCATGGGCAGGAACAGAGCGGTGGAGATGTAGCCGGCGATGATGCGGACGAACAGATTGCTGCTCATGCAGACCTGCTGCACAATCCAGCACAGAGCGGTGGAAATGTAGCCGGTGATGGGCATGATGACGAAGATGTAGGGGATCAGGCAGATAATCAGGGTGAGCAGCGGGGTGAACATGATGTCCAGGGACTCGGGCATATGCTTGCGGATGAAGCGCTCCACATAGCTCAGGCACCACACACCGATGACTGCGGCCAGAACGCCGCCGCGGCCGGCGCGGAGGATGGAGTCCAGAGGCTGAACCTCATCGTACAGGCCGAGGATCTTGGAGATGGCGTCGATGTTGCCCAGGCCGGTGATCATGCCCAGCATGCCGCCCAGGATGGGGGTAGCGCCGAACTTCTCGGCGGCGCGGTAGCCTGCCCAGGCGGTCAGGTAGCTCAGGAAAGACGCATTGATGAGGGCCAACATGTTGTAGACGATGCTCCAGAACGAGCTCTCGGCATAGTTGGGCATCACCTGGGTCAGCAGGGTGGCCAGACCCGAGCACAGGCCGGCGGCGATGACACCGGGCAGCAGGGGCACAAAGATGTCGCCGAAGGTCTTGAGCATGGACTTGACCTTGCTCTGCTTCTGCCCTGCCTTGACGGCGGCCTTGTTGGCCTGCCAGTCATTCTGGGTATCGGTGCTGCCGGCCGCGGGAATCCCCATCTGGCGGCAGATGTCGGCGCACTTGCGGCACTTACCGGGACCAACCACGATCTCCACGTAGCCGGGACGGTCATGGACCAGACCCAGAACACCCTCGATCTTCTTGATGGCGTCCTCATTGATCTTGCTGTCGTCCTTGACCTCGATGCGAAGCCGCGTCATGCAGTTGGTTGCCGAAATGACGTTGCTTCTGCCGCCCAGCTTTTCCAGCGATTGGCGTACCAGTTCCTCATTGGTCATTGCTTGTTCCTCCTTGTCCAAATCTTGCGTATATGACTTTGCGGCTTGCGCCGCCAGGTCCAACCTTACAGGCCGATGGCCGTGCGCACATGGCCGTTTGCCGCATCCAGGCGGCTCTGGGCCTCGGCTGCGGTGCAGTTTGCCAGCAGCATGGTGATGGCGCACTTGACGCTTCCGCCCGCCGCATCAATGGCGGCCCGCGCCTCGGCCCGTTCCACGCCGGTGGCGTCCATCACAATATTTTCTGCGCGGGTGTGCAGCTTCTCATTGGTCTGCATCACGTCCACCATCAGGTTCTGGTAGGCCTTGCCCGTCCGCACCATAGAGGTGGTGGAGATCATATTCAGAATCAGTTTCTGGGCGGTGCCCGACTTCAGACGGGTGGAGCCGGTCAGCACTTCGGGGCCGACCTCCACCTCGATGGCCAGGTCCGCCGCCTTGCCCACGGCGCTGCCGGGGTTGCAGGCGATGGCCGCCGTCCGGCAGCCCACGCTCTTGGCATATGCCAGGCCGCCCAGCACATAGGGGGTGCGGCCCGATGCCGCAATGCCCACCACAAAGTCCTTGCTGGTCAGGTTGTGGCTGCGCAGGTCATCCTCGGCCAGCTGGACGCTGTCCTCTGCGCCTTCCACCGCCTTGATGAAGGCCTCTTCGCCGCCGGCGATCAGGCCCACCACCATGCCCGGGTCCACACCAAAGGTGGGAGGGCACTCGGCTGCATCCAGAACGCCCAGCCGGCCGCTGGTGCCGGCGCCCATATAGAACAGCCGGCCGCCCTGTTCAAAGGCCTCCACCGCCCACCGGGCGGCCTGCGCGATCTCGGGCAGCTTCTTGGCAATCGCCAGGGGCACCCGGGCGTCTTCATCGTTCATTGCTGTGACGATCTCCAGCTCGGACATCATGTCCAGCTGCATGGTGCGGGGATTGCGCCGCTCGGTCGTCATTCCGTTCAGATTCAATTCCATAACTCACTACCCGGCCTTTCTCTGTGTTTGGCTTCACTGGCGTGAAAAGCACTTACAAGTGCATTATAGATTTTTTAAAACAAAATGTCCACATTTTCGCCAAGTTGTGGTATAATGTTTCAGAAAAGGAATGTTTTTTGAAAATCCATGCGGAACTCATGAAAACTTTTGTACAAACACACCAAGAATGCGGAAAACCGCACCCATCCGGAGGCCTGTTATGAAAAACGCATTGCTCCGCCTGCGGGAGGCCAGCCCCTCCCTCAGCGCAGCCGAACAGCAGATCGCCCGCTACATCACCGAGAATCCCGAGGAAGCCACCCTCCTCACCGTCCGTGAACTGGCCCAGCGCACCTTCACCTCCCCTTCCAGCGTGGTGCGGGTCTGCCGGTCGGTGGGCTTTGACGGCTACAAGGAACTGCGCCGCGCCCTGGTGGGGGAACTGGCGGCCCTGGGCGACAAGGGCCGCCACTCGGAGCAGGAGATCACCGCCGAGGACGACATCCGGGACATTGTCTATAAGGTGACCCAGAAGAACATCCAGTCCCTCACCGATTCCCAGAAGCTTCTCTCCCCCGAGACGGTGGAACAGTGCGCCCACCTGCTGGACCAGTGCCGCAGCGTCCTTTTGTTCGGGCTGGGGTCCTCCCTCTGCGTGGCCCACGACACCTATTTGAAGTTCCTCCGGCTGAACAAACCCTGTCTCATCGTTGACGACTGGCACGCCCAGCTTATCTCGGCCCAAAACGCCACCCCGCAGGATGTGGCCATCGCCTTTTCCTACTCCGGCCAGACCGTCGAGGTGATCACCTGCATGGAAGCCCTCAAGAAAAACGGTACCCCCATCATTGCCATCACCCGCTATTTCCCCTCCCGGGTGGCGGAGCTGGCCGACTACAATCTGTACATTGCCGCCAACGAGTCCCTGTTCCGCAACGGCGCCATGTCCTCCCGCATCGCCCAGCTGAACGTCATCGACATCCTTTATACCGCCTACGCCCGCCTCCATTACGAGGACACCCTCCGCGCCCTCACCCGCACCCACATCTACAAGCCCGGCGAACCGGAGGACTCCGCCCCCTGACGTCACGCAAAAAGACCGCCGCACAAGCCCCCGGGGGCTCGGTGCGGCGGTCTTATTTTGGGTTGTGTGGATTTTGGGCCGGGAAAGGGGTCACTTCCGCTTCCACCAGCTGCGCTTTTCTCCGATGGAAATGACATCGTGAAAGACGCACCGGACCTTGGGGGAAAGCTGGGTATCCCGGTGATAGCAGCCAAACAGCCAGTTATCATAGGTCATCTCCCGGACCAGCTTGTCAAAAAAGCCGTGAAGCTGGTTGTTCTCCCCCGGGGCCAGGATGGTGAAATCCAAAAATCTGCTTGGGGCATCATGGGTCAGCACATACTGTACATGATGATTGTGGGCCGCCACATTGGCCTCACACCGGGCATATTCCTCCTCCGAGGGCATCTCCCGGGCCCACCAGTTGACACCAGGTTCCCGCTCCTCCTTGTCGGGGCTTTCGCCGCCGCCAAAGCACAGGTAACTCAGGCCTTCCAGCTCCAGAATGCTGCCGCGGCAGACATGGTAGACGTTCCCGCCGATGGGCTGGACCCGGCCGCCGAACTTCTCCTCCACCGGGTAGGCGTCCAGCAGGTCATAATTTTCGTGGGTGCCGTCCAGAAACAGGATGGTATAGGGCCGCTTGCGCAGCCAGTCCAGCCGGGCGCGCTCCTCCTTGCTGTCGTCCCACAAAAAGCCAAAGTCACCCAGAATAAAGAGGAAATCGTTTTTCCCCAGATGGCGCAGCTCCTTGCCCTTGAAGCGGTCCAGCTCGCCATGGGTATCGCCTGTAATATAGATCATCCATGTCTCCCTCTGGTTTGTGAAAGTGGGGCAGCTAGCCCTTGTCACCCACCCGCAAACCTGTTATTATAGAAGCGTGCTTGTGCACACAAAGCGGGAAATCCCGTCCTCCGCCCCGGGCGGACGGCGCGGGTTCCCTTCAGGGGCTTTTTCCGACAAAATCCGCCGGTTTCTGCGCACAATGCGCCCTGCATCCCTCCGGCACACGCGGCCCGGACCCACGATGCACCGCCCCACATCTTTTATCAACCCTTTTATTGTATCGCGTTCTGAGGGAATTGTCCACATGAAACGACTTTTTACACTTTTTTCTGCCCTGATTCTGACGGTCAGCTGCTTTGTGATGCCGGCCAGCGCACTCTTTGATCCCAGTCCGGTATACGAAGTGCAGGCCCAAAGCGCTTACATCGTCAACACCGACACCAACATCATCGTCTACGAAAAAGACAGCACCGCCCAGGTCCAGGCCGGGGGCCTCACCAAGCTGATGTGTGCGGCTCTGGTACTGACCAACTACGGCGACGAGCTGGACACACGCACGTTCCAGATGCCTTTTGCCATCTCGGACTACGTCTACGGCACCGACAACGCCGACATGCGCTCGGGCGAGACCTTCACCCTGCGGGAAGCGCTCTACGCCATGCTGCTGCGCAACGCCAACGACGCCGCCATGGGCATGGCCTATCAGCTGTCGGGGAACGACCTGTCCGGCTGGGTGAGCCAGATGAACAGCCTGTCTCAGCAGATCGGCGCTACCAACAGCACCTGGACCGACGCCTGCGGGCTGGATTCGGGCAACGTGACCACCGCGGTGGACATGTACCTGATTCTCCGGTACCTGATGGGATTTGACGCCTTTGTGGAGATTGCCGGGTCGGCCACCTTTGAGATGCCCGCCAAGGAAAAGCACTCCAAATCCTTCATCCTGACCAACCAGAACGTGGCCCTGAACAAATCCAGCGGCGGAAAATTCTACCGCTCGGCCATGAAGGGCGGCATGTGCGACGTCATGGCCTACAAGAACGACTCGGGCACCCAGAGCTATGTCTCCTGGGCTTCCAGCGAGGGAGAGACCTATATTTTCTGCGTGATGGGCAGTCCCGACACGGTGGACACCTACGGCTATTCCAACCGGCGTCCCGCCCTCTACGAGACCACCCAGCTCATCGACTGGGTATACAGCAGCTTCTCGGTGCAGGCGGCGCTGGACCCCGACCAGGCCCTGGCCGAGATTCCGGTGAAGTATTCCTCCGAGACCGACACCCTGCTGCTCTATCCGGCCGACCAGATGATGACCATTCTCCCCTCCTCCTCCGACAGTTCGGTGACCCAGAAGTTCTTCCATCTGCCTGAGTCGGTGGCCGCGCCGGTGAAGCAGGGCGACCTGATCGGCACGGTGGAGATCAAGCTGGCCGGTGAGACCATCGGCGTGGTGGACCTCATTGCCGGGCAGGACGTGAACCGCAACCCGGTTCTGTTCGCCATCGCCCAGTTCCAGGCCTTCCTGGGCAGTCTGTACCTGAAAGTCGTCCTGGCCCTGAGCGCCATTGCGCTGGCCATCTACGGCATCTGGTGGGTACAGAACACCATCCGGGAACAGCGCAGCTGGGGCGGCAGCCACATCCGCCGCCACTGAGCCGCCCCTCTTTCCAGCCAAACGCCAAACCAAAAGCCCGCCGTGCATCCGCACGACGGGCCTTTTTGCTGCGCTTATTTGATATCCAGTTCGGGGGGAACGTCCAGCTCCTCCGACACATATTTGCCGTTCTTTTTCCGCTGGCGGACACACTCGGTCAAGAGGTATTCAATCTGCCCGTTGACCGACCGGAAGTCATCCTCTGCCCAGGCGGCGATGGCGTCGTACAACTTCGCGGACAGACGCAGCGGAATCTGTTTTTTCGGCTCGGCCATCAGTACAGGCTGCCCGAGTTGACGATGGGCTGTGCATCGTGGTTGCCGCACAGGACAACCAGCAGATTCGAGACCATAGCCGCCTTGCGCTCATCATCCAGCTCCACCACTTTGTTCTCGTTCAGGCGTTCCAGAGCCATTTCCACCATGCCCACGGCGCCGTCCACAATCATCTTGCGGGCGTCGATGATGGCCGAGGCCTGCTGGCGCTGCAGCATCACGGCTGCAATCTCGGGGGCATAGGCCAGGTAGGTGATCCGGGCGTCCACGATCTCCAGGCCGGCGTCCTCCACCTTTTCCTGGATTTCCTCCTTGATGCGGCGGGCCACCACTTCGCTGGAGCCCCGCAGGCTGCCGTCATCGGGCTTGCCGTCGCCGGTGGTATCCACATTGGGGGCCACGTCGTAGGGATAAATCCGCACCACGTTCCGCAGGGCGCTGTCGCACTGCAGGGAGAGGTATTCCTTGTAGTTGTCCACGTTAAAGACAGCCTTGGCGGTGTCCTTCACCTGCCAGATGACGGCGATGCCGATTTCCACCGGGTTGCCCAGGCAGTCATTGATCTTCTGGCGGGCATTGTTCAGGGTCATCCGCTTGAGGGAAATCTTCTTGGAATTCAGCTCGCCCACATTGATCTGGACCTGCTGATTGCCGCCCTCTGTCTTCACCAGGCTGCGCTGCACGTCGCCGCTCTGGCTCAGATGGGTGCCGGCAGCGGGGTTGACGGCGGTGCAGAAGGGGTTGACCCAGTAGAAGCCCTCCCCTTTCAGGGTGCCGATGTAGTTGCCGAACAGGGTCAGCACCAGGGCTTCCTGGGGCTTGAGAACCTTCAGGCCCGGCAGCAGGAACAGGCCCACGATCATGTACAGAATGGCCAGAGCCATCACTACGCCGCCCAGAATGCCCGGCACACCGGCCAGGGCATCGGCCACGACCGCCGCAATGGCCACCACATACCCCAGCAGGATCAGCAGCAGAACCAGCATGCCGTTCTTTTTGGTTTGCAGAATCTTCTCACTCATATCCATCAACCTCCTGACGTATCCCGAGTGATGTGTATCTTGTTGATATCAAAATCATATCATTTTATCTTTGCTTTGTCAAGAGGGTTTTGGGGCGGCTTGGAAAAGCGCACAAAAAACAGGGGGCTCCCTGTGCGGGAACCCCCTGTCCGAAGTGTTTGGTTTGAGGTGAAATTACTTAATCTCGACCTTAGCGCCAGCCTCTTCCAGCTTCTTCTTGATGTCCTCAGCGTCAGCCTTGGAAGCCTTCTCCTTGACAGCCTTGGGAGCGCCGTCAACGATAGCCTTGGCCTCCTTCAGGCCCAGACCGGTGATCTCCTTGACGATCTTGATGACCTGCATCTTGGTAGCGCCAGCCTCAGCCAGGATGACGTCGAACTCGGTCTTCTCCTCCTCAGCGGGAGCAGCAGCAGCGGCAGCAGCGGGAGCAGCAGCAGCAACAGCAGAAACACCGAACTCCTCGCAGTAAGCGTCGATGAGCTCCTTCAGCTCCAGGACGGACAGGCCCTTAACGGACTCGATAATGGCAGTAATCTTCTCAGAAGCCATGGTAATAACCCTCCAATTTCAGTTAATTTTTGTTTCGGTAGTTGTGGTATCGAAAAACAGTTTGGGTCAGGCAGCAGCCGGCGCCATCTTAGGCAGCGGGCTCCTCCTGCTTGTCGACGTAAGCCTGCATAGCAACAGCCAGACCGGACAGGGTGCTGGTGAGTGCGCCGGCGAACATGGACAGCATGCCTTCGCGGCCGGGCAGCTTGGCGATGGCATTGGTCTCAGCAGCGCTCAGCACCTTGCCCTCCATGAAGCCGCCCTTGACGACGAACTTCTTGGAACGGTCGCCGTCCTGGTACTTGCACAGGATGCGGGCAGCAGCCATGGGGTCCTCAGCGTTGGCAAATGCGACGGCAGTGTCACCGGTAAAGTTCTCGGACAGGCCCTCGATGGAGGTACCCTTGACAGCCAGACGGAGCATGGTGTTCTTGACAACCATATACTCAACGCCAGCCTCACGCAGCTCCTTACGCAGCTTGGTGTCATTCTCGACGTTGATACCGCCGTAAGCAACCACACAGCCGGAAACCGCATTCTCAAACTTTGCCTTCAGATCAGCGACATAAGCCTGCTTTTCAGAAAGAATCTTTGCACTGGGCATTTCGGTTTCACCTCGTTTCAAAACTACATCGGAAGCCGGAGTCATAGAAAAAAGCCTCTCTCCCGCGCACACAGGCCGAGAGAGAGGCATAAAACAACGTTACGCGTTTCTCGGCAGGCGGATACACTTTACACCGGACTCCAGCGCCTGCTGTCTTAAAAACAGCATGAATATTTTACCACGCGAACGTGGTTTTGTCAAGTGTTTTTCTGAATTTTTTCAGAAAAATCAGACACCGTACTTCAGGGTGTTGAGACGGATGCCAGGGCCCATGGTGGTGGCGATGGTAGCGCTCTTGAAGTAAGTGCCCTTGGCAGCGGCGGGCTTAGCCTTGGCAATAGCGTCCATAACGGTGTCGAGGTTGGTGTACAGCTTCTCGGCGCCGAAAGATGCCTTGCCCACGGGGACATGGATGATGTTCTGCTTGTCCAGGCGGTACTCGATCTTACCGGCCTTGGCTTCCTTAACAGCCTTGCCCAGGTCGGGGGTCACGGTGCCAGCCTTGGGGTTGGGCATCAGGCCGCGAGGTCCAAGGATCTTACCGAGGCGGCCAACCTTGCCCATCATGTCGGGGGTGGTGACCACGACGTCGAAATCCATGAAGCCGCCCTGGATCTTTGCGATCAGATCGTCATCACCGACGATATCAGCGCCGGCAGCCTCAGCAGCAGAAGCTGCGGGGCCCTTGGCGATAGCGCAGACGCGGACGGTCTTGCCGGTGCCGTTGGGCAGAACGACGGCGCCGCGGACCTGCTGGTCAGCGTGACGGCCATCAACGCCCAGGCGGACGTGCAGCTCAACGGTCTCATCAAACTTGGCGGAAGCGATCTTGCAGGCCAGCTCCAGCGCCTCGTTCACATCGTACAGTTTGGTAGAATCGACCTGCTTGGCAGCGTCGACATAGTGCTTGCCGTGTTTCATTGTTTATCCTCCTATGTGGTCTTGCGGGCGCAGCGCCCTCCCACTGTTTATGTCTCAGCCTTCGACTGTGACGCCCATGCTGCGGCAGGTGCCGCGGATCATGCTGCATGCAGCTTCCAGAGAAGCAGCATTCAGGTCGGGCATCTTGGTCTTTGCAATCTCTTCCACCTGAGCGGCGGTCAGGGAAGCGACCTTTTCCTTGTTGGGCTTGCCGGAAGCGGTGGACAGGCCGGCGGCCTTCTTGATCAGAACGGCAGCCGGGGGAGTCTTGGTGATGAAGCTGAAGGAGCGGTCAGCATACACGGTGATGACGACGGGGATGACATAACCCATCTGGTTCTTGGTACGCTCGTTGAACTCCTTGGTGAAGGCCATGATGTTGACGCCCTTCTGGCCCAGGGCGGGACCAACAGGAGGAGCCGGGGTTGCCTTGCCGGCCTCGATCTGCAGCTTAATGTAGCCAGTTACTTTCTGTGCCATGATAAATGCACCTCCAAAAATCTGTGGTGAGTTGCGGCCCGCTGTCTGCGAACCTCCCACGAGCATGCCTCAGCAGGCACGCTCTATAAGAACCGCACGCGGTCTTACCTTGATGATTTGTACGCGTTCGCGGCTTGTTACAGCCGCTCGACCTGGGCGATGTCCACCTCTGCGGGGGTCTCCCGGCCGAACATGTTCACCTTGAGCTTCACCTTGAAGGTCTCGGTGTTGATTTCCTCTACAACGCCCATAAAGCCTTCCAGAGGACCGGACGTGATCTGGACACTGTCCCCTGCGGCGAAATCCACCGTCAGCGGGGCCTTGGCCTCCACGCCCATCTTTTCCACTTCCTCAGCGGTCAGGGGGACCGGCTTGGAAGCAGGACCGACGAAACCGGTGCAGCCGCGGGTGTTGCGGACCACGTACCAAGTATCGTCGTTCATAACCATCTTGACCAGCACATAGCCGGGGAACAGCTTGTGCTCGACCATCCGCTCCTTGCCGTCTTTGATCTCGGGCACCATCTCGGTGGGAACCCGGATCTCGCAGATCAGATCCTGCAGGCGGCGGTTTTCCACCATCTTTGCAAGATCGGTCGCGACTTTGTTTTCGTAGCCGGAATAGGTATGCACGACATACCACAAAGCTTCATTCGACTGGTCTTCCATTATGGGTCAGCCTCCGTTTCCATACAAGATTTGGTCAGCCTCCGATGACAAGGCCCAGGATGCCGCCGAACACGGCGTCCAATGCAAACAGGACCACGGCGGCGATGATGACCACCACCAGCACCACGATCGTGTTCTTCTTGGTCTCTTCCCTGCTGGGCCATACGACCTTCTTCAGCTCGCTTTTGGTATCGCGGAAGAACTTGGCCACTCCGGTGAAAAAGTTCTTCACGGCGTTCTTAGCTCTGGCCACAAAGCCCGGCTTCTTATCGGTTTTGTCTGCCATTGTGCTCCGCCTTTCTTACTTGGTCTCGCGATGGACCGTGTGCTTCTTGCAGAAGCGGCAGTACTTCTTCATCTCCAGGCGGTCAGGATTGTTCTTCTTGTTCTTCGTGGTGTTGTAGTTGCGCTGCTTGCACTCGGTGCAGGCCAGAGTGATTTTCACTGTCATTTGTTGACACCTCCATATATAACGGTTATTGAACCTCCCTCGTTCGCCGGGCGGCGTCCCAAAAAGGGGCGCACTAAATAATCCCGCAAAAGAGGTGATATCATTTTAGCACTCTTTGCCCGCCGCGTCAAGCGGTATTTTGCCCATCTTTCGGATTTTTTTCACGCCGGCGGCAAAATGACCGCTTTTTTGCCCCGTTATGCCGGGCCGGCCTGTTTTATCAAGTGGGGTTTTTCATCTTTTTGGGGCGGCATTTTGCCGTTGTGTATGGAAACCGGCGCATTTTTATGGTATGATGGGTGTAATTATGATTGAACGCCCCCGCCCGGGGGCTTCTATTAAGATAGAGGAGGGAATGCGAATCATGTATTCCGAGGAGAATTCCGCCGCCCATCCGCTGTGCGTGGCACTGCTGTTCGGCGGCCTGTCCAGCGAGCACGAGGTCAGCCGTGTATCGGCCGGCACGTTCGCAGACAATATGGACCCTGAAAAGTATGAGCTGATCAAGATCGGCATCACCAAGGACGGCCGATGGCTGTACACCGAGGCTTCCTCGGCCCAGATGGCCGACGGCAGCTGGGAGGAACTGCCCGGCAACATGCCCTGTGCCATCAGCCCCGACCGCGCCGACCACGGCGCCATCCTGTTCACCCCCGCCGGCCATGTGGAGAAGCTCCACATCGACGTGGTGATCCCGGCGCTTCACGGCCTGTGGGGCGAGGACGGCACCGTCCAGGGCCTGCTGGAGCTGGCTGGCATCCCCTATGTGGGCTGCGGCGTTCTGGCCAGCGCCGTCTGCATGGATAAGGCTGTGGCCAACACCCTCTTTGCCGCCAGCGGCATCCCCCACTGTGCCTGGGCCGCCTACACCAGGGCCCAGCTGGAGGCCGACCCCGACGGCATCCGCGCCGCTCTGGAGGAAAAGCTGGGCTGGCCCATCTTTGTCAAGCCGGCCAACGCCGGCTCCAGCGTGGGCATCAGCAAGGCATCCAATGCGGCTGAGCTGACCGACGCCATCAAGCTGGCCCTGGAAAACGACCGCAAGGTGGTGTTCGAGTCCTTTGTGGACGGCCAGGAGGTGGAGTGCGCCGTCATCGGCTCCGAGCCCGCCTTCTCCACCCGTCCCGGCGAGATTCTGGCCGGCGCCGAGTTCTACACCTACGACGACAAGTACAAGAACGGCGTCAGCGAGACCCTGATCCCGGCCCGCCTGTCGGAGGAGAAGCTGGACGAAGTCAAGGACTATGCCGCCCGGGCTTACACTGCTGTGGGCTGCGAGGGCCTGGCCCGCTGCGACTTCTTTGTGGAGCGCAGCACCGGCCGAGTGCTGATCAACGAGATCAACACCTTCCCCGGCTTTACCTCTATTAGTATGTATCCGAAACTGATGGAGCACGAGGGCACTCCCCTGCCCCAGCTCATCGACCGCCTTGTTGCCCTTGCCATGGAAAGGGCGGTGGCCCACCATGGATAACCGCCCCATCGGCGTCTTTGACAGCGGTTTGGGCGGTCTGACCGGTGTGCGGGAACTGCGCAAGCAGCTCCCCGGCGAGGACATCGTCTATTTCGGCGACACCGGCCGGGTGCCCTACGGCAGCCGCAGCCATGAAACCATCCTGCAATATGCACGCCAGGACATCGCGTTTCTGCTGTCCCAGAACGTCAAGTGCATCATGGCGGCCTGCGGCACCGTTTCCAGCACCTACCCCGCCGAGGAAGCCGATCAGCTCCCCGTCCCCTATCTGGGGGTGGTGACGGCGGCGGCCCGCCGGGCGGCCCGCGCCACCCGCAGCCGGAAGATCGGCGTCATCGGCACTGCGGCCACCATCCGCTCCCACAGCTACGAACAGCTGCTGCGGCGTCTGGTGCCGGGAGCGGAGATCACCGCACGGCCCTGTCCCCTCTTTGTTCCCCTGGTGGAGAACGGCTATGTGGACGGCTCCGCCCCCGACCGCCAGCAGGTGACCCGCCTGGTCATCGCCCAGTATCTGGAGGAGATCCGGGCCGCCGGGGTGGACACCCTGGTGCTGGGCTGCACCCATTACCCCCTGCTGGCCGGGATGATCGGCGAGTACATGGGGCCCTCGGTCACCCTCATCGACCCGGGCAGCGCCGCCGCCGACGATCTGAGCCAGCTGCTCAGCAGCAAGGGTCTGCGGGCCAACCGCCCCCAGGGCACCACCCATTTCTTTGTGAGCGATGTGCCCGACAGCTTCGTCCAGACCGCCGACCTGTTCCTGGGCGAATACCGGGGCGGCACCGCGGAACAAATCTGCATCGACAAATACTGAGGACATCAACACCGTGAGCAAAGCCTTAAAGGAAAACTATATTATTCGGATTAAAAGTCAAATCGAGCAGGACGGCGAAACCGAGCAGGTGGAGCTGATGACCCGCGGCAGCTTCACCATGCGGGAGGGCAGCTACTATATCACCTACCGGGAGACCGAGACCACCGGCTATGAGGGCTGTGTCACCACCCTCAAGCTGGCGGCCGATTCCAGCCGGGTGGCCATGCTGCGCTTCGGGCCCCAGAGCAGCCAGCTCATCATCGAAAAGGGCCGGCGCAACCTCTGCCACTACGAGACCGGCTACGGCTCGGTCACCCTGGGGGTGACGGCCGACAGCATCGAGTGCGGCCTGAACGCCAAGGGCGGCGTGGCCCGGTTCAGCTATCTGCTGGACGGGGACGTCTCCACCCTCATCAGCAAAAACTCCCTGGAAGTCACCGTCACCCATGTCAACTGAGGAGCCCGGCGCGGTTTCTGCCGCACCCCGCCGCCTGTTTTGATTGGACCAAGAGAAAGGAATCATTACCCTATGAGCAATGCAACTTACCCCGCTTTTGAGAATTACAACCCCCGCCAGGCCGCTCTGGCCCAGGCCCGCGACCTGCTGACCCAGGCTGCGCAGGCCGCCATGGAGGCCGGCGACCTGCCCGCCGCCGAGCTGCCCGCCTTCATCGTGGAGGTTCCCGCCGACACCAAGAACGGCGACATTGCCTCCAACATCGCCATGGCCGGCGCCCGCACCTGGCACAAGGCCCCCAAGATGATCGCCGAGGCCATTCTGAGCCACCTGCCCTCTCTGTCGAACAGCTGCTTCACCAAGGCCGAGACCGCCGGCCCCGGCTTCATCAACCTGTTCCTGGCTCCCGCCTTCTGGGCTGGAGTGGCCTTGGCTGCCTGCTCCAACCCCCGCTATGGCCGGACCGATTACGGCCAGGGCAAGCGCTACAACGTGGAATTCGTTTCCGCCAACCCCACCGGCCCCATGCACATGGGCAACGCCCGCGGCGGCGCTCTGGGCGACTGCCTGTCCGCTGTTCTGGAGTGGGCCGGCTATGACGTCACCCGCGAGTTCTATATCAACGACGCCGGCAACCAGATCCAGAAGTTCGGCAAGAGCCTGGCCATCCGCTACCTGCAGCACTACTACGAGGAGAACGAGTATCCCCTGCCCAAGGAGTGCTACCAGGGCGGCGACATCACCCTGCTGGCTCTGGAGTTCGCCGCCAAGGAGGGCGACAAGTACGCCGTTCCCTGCCGCGGCCTGAAGGACGAGGCTCTCTATGAGAGCGAGGCTTTTGCCGCCCTGAAGGACGCTCTGGTGGGCTACGCCCTGCCCAAGAACATCGCCGCCCTCAAGACCGACCTGGGCAAGTACCGCATCCAGTACGACGTCTGGTTCCCTGAGAGCACCCTGCACAACTCGGGCGCTGTCATGAATGTGGTGAACCAGCTGCTGGAGAAGGGTGCCTGCTACAAGGCCGAGGACGGCGCCATCATGTACCGCAGCGCCCAGTACGCTGCCAAGTACGGCGCCGCCAACAAGAAAAAAACCGACGACGGCGCCGAGGAGGACAAGGACGAAGTCCTGGTCCGCGCCAACGGCATCCCCACCTACTTTGCCGCCGACATCGCCTACCACTACAACAAGCTGGCCGACCGCAACTTTGACAAGGCCATCGACGTCTGGGGCGCCGACCACCACGGCCATGTGGCCCGCATGAAGGGCGCCATGGACGCCATCGGCCTGGACGGCAGCCGTCTGGACGTGGTGCTGATGCAGATGGTCAACCTGATGCAGAACGGCCAGCCCGTCCGTATGTCCAAGCGCACCGGCAACGCCATCACCCTGACCGACCTGCTGGAGGAGGTGCCCATCGACAGCGCCCGCTTCCTCTTTAATATGCACGAGGCCGGCAGCAGCATCGACTTCGATCTGGACCAGGCCGTCAAGACCGACAACGACAACCCGGTCTACTACGTCCAGTACGCTCACGCCCGCATCTGCTCCATCCTGCGCAAGCTGGAGAGCGAGGGCGTGGAGTTCCTGGGCGCAGAGAACACCGACGCCACCCTGCTGATCGATCCCGCCGAGCTGGATCTGATCCGGATGCTGGCCGCCTTCCCCCAGGAAATCGTTATGGCCGCTGAAAAGTACGATCCCAGCCGGATCAACCGCTTTGTCATCGACCTGGCCAGCGCCTTCCACCGGTTCTACGGCAGCTGCCGCATCCAGGGCGCTGATCCCGCCCTGCAGCAGGCCCGCATCGCCCTGTGCATCGGCGTGCGCAACGTGATCCGCAACGTGCTGACCATGTTCAAGATCAACGTCCCCGACAAGATGTAAGCCCTTTCCCCGCACTTCGGGTGCGGGGATTTTTGTTTTCGGTCTGTTCACACTTTATACAACGATTTATCCATAAGCAAAATAAAAACTATACAAAATCACAAGATATTCCTTGTGGATTCTGCGAATGGACAGCAGCCACCCTTTCGGATATAATATAGCCAGAAACCAAGAAAGTACAGCAGAGGATCAAAGGTGATCCAATCCCGCTGACTTAAAAGGAGAAAGGAGCGAAGACCGATGGTTGATACGACACCCGCACAGTTCGGACAGACTGTCGGGAATTGCTGAAAAAGCGAAAAGCCGCTTACCAGTACGGGATGTTTCCCCCGCATTTAGTAAAAATCTAAGAGATTTAAAGCGAAGTCTTTAGCATATATTAAGCGATTTACGAACAGTCTGTCGAGAAAGTCCCCTGGCGATTCAAATAGATCCGCAGGAAGTGATTCATATGATGAAAGCCTTTTTACGGATACCTGTATTTGAATAGCACGGAAGGAGCTACTCCAATGATTTAAGTAGTCGTGGCCTCAAGGCAGGCGCAACCCATCAGATTGGCAAGGATGCACAGCAAATCAAGGCTGGACCTGCATTCGATCGATCAAAAGTGCCGGAAGCATAGTCGGAAGGCAGACCTCTTCCCTGTAAGGTGTCAATTTGGAGGAGACGGAAACTGAAAAAGGTGGTTCCAGTAAGAGCCGCTGTTCAGAGTCTGAATCCATCTGGAAATTGCAGTCAGGAAAAAGATCCATTGGCTTGATTGGCGGCGATGTGCCCCAACAAAGCATCCCCGGATCGAAGCAAAATGCACTGGATGCCGTAACGATTGCAAAACACCCTTCCCTGAAAGATCTGAAAACCAACAGAAGCCCTTGAGGTAATCTTTCAAAGCTGAATAATTCCCCTATCCGAACAACGGTCATTCAAATAAATCAGCACCCCCGAGAGGATGATCCCCCATGAAAATCCCTGTATGGATGCAGATATTTGAGTAACACGGAGGGAGTACTCCAATGATTTAGGTAACTTGTCCCCTGGAGTGATTCAATCGAAAGAATGTGTTTCTATGAAGATGCTTCGTAAGACGCAATCCAACGATTCGGATGAGGCTTGAAACCAATGTACTAGTTAAATCGGCGATCCCCTACCCTATCATTTCCTAAGCATAAGGAAAGGCCAACAATCTTATGAAAGGCAAGGTCAACTCCGAAAAATAGGTAAATGTGAGGCAAAGAGGCTATGACTCCGAAGAAGTAAGTATCCTGGCGGATGAGAGGCTTGCAACCGCTCTCATCCGCCAGGTTTTTTTGTTTTGTCCGGGCTTCCCCGCCCTCTGCCTTTGGCAGAGAGGCCGCATCCGAAGCTGACGCCGGCCCCCGGCCGGTCCCACAAGAGAGAAAAGGACTGAGAACAACCATGGACGAGACCATGCACTTTGATGCAGGCTTGCTGCTCGAATACCAGGAACTGCTCCAAACCACCCGGCTGATCGCCTGCTACCGGGAATTCATCCGCCTGTTCCGCTGGGTTCGCGTGGAGCTCGAAAAGAGGATGCCGGAATACAAGTTTCAGGGCAGCATCACCGAAAACGGCATGGATATCTCCTATTTCCAGTTCACCAGCCCAGAGCTCAAGGAAAAAGGCCTGAAAGCGGCGGTGGTGTTTGTCCACCGGGATTTTCAGTTTCAGGTGTGGGTTTCCGGGTTCAACCGGCGGTATCAGGCCCACTATTACGATGTGTGGAAGGATCAGCCCCTCCCCTTTGAGCTGACCAGCAGCCCCGCCCAAACCGATTATATCCTGCGCGCCCCGCTGAAGGAGCCGGCCAATCTCTCGGACGGAGGTGCCCTGCTGGACCAAATCCAAACCCTCGCCGAAAACCTGCTGCAATTCGTTGAAGCCAACCTCTGACCGGCGCCGCCAGTATAGAAATGGTTTCCGCCGGTCCGGGGCAGGGGCTCTCCCCGCCCTGCCGGAAAGGCAGATGACCCCGCCGGGGAAATCCCCTGTTGACAAACGGCCCCGCTTCTCCTATAATAGCCATGATACACAATCGGCTGTGAAGAGAAGAGTACGCGTCCAGTGATCCTTTCAGAGAGCCCGCGGCGGTGGAACCGGGCAGGCATCGGGGCGCCGAAGATGGTCTCGGAGCCGCACAGGCAAACGGATTCCCTGAGCCTGTGCCGGGTGCGCCCGTTACAGCGTCCGGCTGTACCCGCCCTTTGGGCCGGGATGCAGCATCGAGGCCGTGCCCCGCGAGGAGCCGGCGAACCAAGGTGGTACCACGGAAGTATTCTGCTCCCGTCCTTGCTGGGCAAAGGCCCCCGCGAGGACGGGAGTTTTTACTTCCTCTAATGTACACGCAGGGCCTGCACGCCGCCGGCGGGCAGGTTCCAACGGGAAAGGGAGAATCAAAACCATGTCTGAACAGAAAAAGTTCTACATCACCACCCCCATCTACTACCCCAGCGACAAGCTGCACATCGGCCACAGCTACACCACCGTGGCCTGTGACGCACTGGCCCGCTTCAAGCGGATGCAGGGGTACGATGTGATGTTCCTGACCGGCACCGATGAGCACGGCCAGAAGATCGAGGACAAGGCCGCTTCGGCCGGCATGCAGCCCAAGGAGTACGTGGACCAGATCGTGGCCACCGTCAAGGATCTGTGGAAGCTGCTGGACGTCAGCTACGACCGCTTCATCCGCACCACCGACGACTACCACATGGAGTCCTGCCAGAAGATTTTCACCAAGCTGTACGAGCAGGGTGACATCTACAAGGGCGAGTATGTGGGCCACTACTGCAAGCCCTGCGAGAGCTTCTGGACCGACAGCCAGCTGGTGGACGGCAAGTGCCCCGACTGCGGCCGTGAGGTCTACGACGCCCACGAGGAAGCCTACTTCTTCCGCACCGGCAAGTATGCCGACCGTCTGCTCAAGCTGTACGAGGAGAACCCCCAGTTCATCCAGCCCGAGAGCCGCAAGAACGAGATGATCGCCTTCATCAAGCAGGGCCTGCAGGACACCTGCGTCTCCCGTACTTCGGTCAAGTGGGGCATCCCCGTTCCCTTTGACCCCAAGCACACCATGTACGTCTGGGTGGACGCCCTGAGCAACTATATTTCGGCTCTGGGCTACGGCAACGACACCTACCATGACTACGACAAATTCTGGCCCGCAGACCTCCACATGGTGGGCAAGGAAATCCTGCGTTTCCACACCATCCTGTGGCCGGCCATGCTGATGGCTCTGGATCTGCCCCTGCCCAAGCGCGTCTTTGGCCACGGCTGGCTGCTGATGAACGGCGGTAAGATGTCCAAGTCGGTGGGCAACGTGGTGGATCCCGTCATCCTCTGCGACCGTTACGGCGTGGACGCCATCCGCTACTTCCTGCTGCGTGAGATCCCCTTCGGCAACGACGGCATGTTCACCAACGAGGCCCTGATCAACCGCATCAACAGCGATCTGGCCAACGACCTAGGCAACCTGCTCAGCCGCACCGTGGCCATGTGCGAGAAGTACTTCGGCGGCACGGTGGCCAAGTCGGTCTCCTCCGATCCTCTGGACGCCGAGCTGGAGCAGATGATCAACGCTCTGCCCGCCAAGGTGGCCGAGGACATGGACAACCTGACCATTCCCCAGGCTCTGACCGAGATCTTCGCCGTGGTCCAGCGCGCCAACAAGTATATCGACGAGACCGCCCCCTGGGCCCTGGCCAAGGACCCCGCCAACGAGGGCCGTCTGAGCTGCGTCCTGTATCACCTGTGCGAGGCCCTGCGGGTCTGCGCCATCCTGCTGAATGCTTATCTGCCCTCCACTGCACCCAAAATGATGGAGCAGCTGGGCCTGTCGGCTGACCAGCTCCAGCTGGATCAGGCCGCCTACGGTCTCCAGGAGAGCTACACCGTCCACAAGGGCGATCCCCTGTTCCCCCGCATCGACGTAGCCAAGGAAATCGCCCACCTGAAGGCAGAGGACGAGAAGCGCAAGGCTGAGGCCGAAGCCGCCCAGAAGGCCAAGGAAGCCAAGGAGGCAGCCGCCGCCAAGGCCGACCAGCCTGCCGCCGCCATCGAGCACGAGGCCGAGATCGACTTCGACGACTTCTGCAAGGTGGAGATGCGTGTGGCTGAGATCCGGGCCTGCGAGACCATCAAGGAGAGCAAGAAGCTGCTGCACCTGACCGTCTTTGACGGCGAGCGGGAGCGCTGCATCCTCTCGGGCATCGCCAAGTGGTACAGCCCCGAGGACCTGATCGGCAAGAAGGTGGGCATTGTGGCCAACCTGGCTCCCCGTCCCATGATGAAGGGCAAGTATGTCAGCGAGGGCATGATCGTGGCAGCCGATACCGCCGACGGCGGCTGCACCATCGCCTTCTACCCCGATGAAGCTCCCGCCGGCAGCCGCATCCACTAAGAGGAGGGCCCATCTTGCTGACTGACAAAACCTCACGCACTGCCAAGCTGGACGCACTGTTCGCCACACCGGTCTTTGCTGTGATCTTTGCCTTCCTCTGCAACTGTTTCTGGGGCTCGGCCTTCCCCTTCATCAAGATGGGGTACCGGCTCTTCGCCATCGACTCCGCCGACACTGCCTCCATCCTCTGCTTTGCAGGGGTGCGGTTCATGCTGGGCAGCCTGCTGGTTCTGCTGGCCGGCGCCCTGTTGGAAGGGCGTCTGCCCTCCCTGCCCAAGGGCAAGGTTCTGGCTGAGTGCTGTGCTCTGGGCCTGTGGCAAACCACCACCCAGTACGCTTTCTACTATGCAGCCGTGGCCCTGCTGACCGGCGCCTTCGGCGGCATCCTCAACAGCACCCAGAGCTTTCTGGGCGTGATTCTGGCCCATTTCCTCTACCAGTCCGACCGGATGACCCCCGCCAAGGCGGCGGGCTGTGCCGTGGGCTTTGCCGGCGTGCTGGTGGCCACCATCGGCAACCACGGCAGCGGCAGCGGCTGGGGCATCTTCCGCATGATGGCCGCCACCGTGATTTTCACCGTCTCGGGCCCCTGGAACAAGTCGGTCACCAAGAAGGCCGACAGCTTTATGGTCTGCTTCCTCAACCTGGGCGTGGGCGGTCTGGCCCTGCTGGTGCTGGGCCTGGCCATGGGCGGCTCCCTCCATCCCCAGAGCCCCATGGGCGTCCCGGTGCTGCTGTATCTTGCCTTCGTGTCGGGGGCCGGGTACGTGCTGTGGGCCCTGCTGATGAAGAACAACCCCGTCAGCCGGATCAGCGTCTTTGGTCTGGTGAACCCGGTGGTGAACGTCCTGCTGTCCGCCCTGCTGAACGGCGAGCCCCTGTTTGAGTGGCAGTATCTGGCCGCTCTGGTGCTGGTCTGCGTGGGCATCTGGCTGGTCAACCGCAAGGGAAAGGAGGCCAGGGCATGAGCGTTTATCCCTCTGCCGGGCCCATCTTTGACACCCACGCACACTATTCCTCCGGCGCCTTCAACGCCGACCGGTACGACCTGATGGACAGCCTGCCCGCCAAAGGCGTGGTGGGGATCTGTGAACAGGCCACCCACTCGGGGGACGCCCCCCGGTGCCTGGAACTGGCCCACCGCTACCCCTGGGTTTACGCTGCCATCGGCATCCACCCTGAAAGCCTTCTGCCCGCCGACCGCTGCGGCGATCAGCCCCCCGCCCCCACCATTTCGGTCTACGGCGGGGACTGGGCTGCGGAAATGCGGGCCCTGGCCCCCTACTACGACGACCCCAAGGTGGTAGCCGTGGGCGAATGCGGCCTGGACTACCACTGGCCGGTGCCCAAAGACGCCCAGCTGGCCCTCTTTGAGGCGGAAATCCGTCTGGCTCTGGAGCTGAACAAGCCCATTGTGGTCCACGACCGGGAGGCTCACGCCGACGTCTACGCCCTGCTGAAAAAGTACCAGCCCAAGGGAATCCTCCACTGCTATTCCGGCAGCGCCGAGGACGCCCTCTGGCTGGTGAAGCAGGGCATCCGGATCGGTCTGGGCGGAGCGGCTACCTTCCGGGGGGCCAAGCGGGCCGCCAAGGTCATCGGCGCCCTGCCGCTGGACGCCCTCCTGCTGGAAACCGACTGCCCCTACATGGCTCCCGAGCCGGTCCGGGGCACCCGGTGCGACAGCTCCCTCATCGCCTATGTGGGCGACTATATCGCCCAGCGCAAGGGGGTTGCCCCCGAGGAGGTCTTTGCCCGGACCGCCGCCAACGCCCGCCAGGTCTTTGGCCTGGACTGAAACCCACTGACCCGCGGCCGGCCCGCCGGCTGCTGATGTATTTCATTGTCAGAAACAAAGGAGATTGTCTTATGAAAGCTCGTATTCCGCAGCATCGCGAATTCATCATCAACTTCCCCGACAGCGTCGATCAGGCCAAGGCCAGCGAAGGCTGGGCCAAGCTGACCCAGATCGTCGAGGACTACAAGAAGGCCCACAACGGCGCTTCGGTCTACGCTCCCACCTTCATCGAGGACTGTGAGCCCGAGGTCAAGAAGCTCCAGGAGGAGTACGGCTTCGAGTACACCATCGAGTACGTGAAGTAAGCTGTCCAAACAAAAATTCCCCGGCGAATGATCCGCCCGCTTTTCTGCGGGGGCACTCGCCGGGGAATTTTGTTTCTGTATTTACTGCTTTTCCACCTTGCTCAGCAGGATGCGGTCGTTGTCCAGCTCCTCGCCGGCGCTCTGGCGGAAGCGTTCCAGCAGGTCATCCACCGTCATCTTGCTGCGCTCCTCGCCCTGAACGTCAAAGACAATCCGTCCGCCGTTCATCATCAGGGTGCGGTTGCCCAGCTCCAGGGCCTGGTGCATATTGTGGGTCACCATCAGGCAGGTGATCTGCTTTTCGGCCACAATGCTGCGGGTCATTTCCAGGACCTTGTCGGCGGTGGCCGGGTCCAAGGCCGCCGTGTGTTCGTCCAGCAGCAGCAGCTTAGGGGTCACCAGGGTGGCCATCAGCAGGGTCAGGGCCTGGCGCTGGCCGCCCGACAAAAGGCCCACCGGCTGTTTCATCCGGTCTTCCAGGCCCATCCCCAGCAGGGACAGCCGCTCCCGGAAGAACTCCTTATCCTTGCGGGAGATGCGGGAAAAATAGGCCCGCTGGGCGGTGCCCGCCCGCAGATAGGCCAGGGCCAGGTTTTCCTCGATGGTCATGTTGGGGGCGGTGCCCTTGAGGGGGTCCTGGAACAGGTGGCCGATCACTTTGCTGCGCCGGAACTCGGGGGTGAAGGTGATGTCCTCCCCGCCCAGGAGAATGCAGCCCTCGTCGGCGATGAACCCGCCGGTGATGGCGTTGAACAGGGTGGATTTGCCGGCGCCGTTGGAGCCCACGATGGTGGCGAAATCGCCTTTTTCCAGGGCCAGATCCACGCCGGCCAGGGCGACTTTTTCGTTGACGGTGCCCGGGTTAAAGGTTTTCCGGACACCCTTCATTTCCAGCATCCGCATCAGACTGCCTCCTTTTTGCCGTGGGTCTGGGCGTGACGGACCCGGGCCTCCTGTTTGCGCTTTTCAAAGGCGATCTTCTGGCGGATGGCGGGCATCGAGATGGCCACCGCCACGATCAGGGCGGACACCAGTTTCATGGCTGCGGCGGGGACGTTGAACCGCAGGGCTACCGCCACGATAAAGCGGTACAGGCAGCTGCCAAAGACCACGCCCAGCACCCGGCAGACCATGGTCCGCTTGCCCAGCAGGGTCTCGCCGATGATCAGCGAAGCCAGGGCGATGGTCACCATGCCGGTGCCCACATTGATGTCACAGCTCTTCTGGTACTGGGCCAGCAGGGCGCCCGACAAGGCGGTCAGGCTGCCCGAAATGCACAGGCCCACCATGATGGTGTAGGACGGGTCGATGCTGGAAGCCCGAACCATGGCGGAATTGTCGCCGGTGGCCCGGATGGACAGGCCCAGCCGGGTGCCCAGGAACCAGATCATCAGGGCGCAGGCGACGGCAATCACGATCGCCGCCAGCAGCAGCTGATACCAGCCGCCCGCAAAGGCCAGCGCCCCTTTGGCGAGGGAAAAGACCGTGTCCACCTTCACCAGGCTCATGTTGGACGAGAAGCCCATCACCGCCAGGTTGATGGTGTACAGGCCGGTGTTGACGATGATGCCGGCCATGATGCTCTCCACCCCCAGCTTGGTTTGGAGAAAGGCTGTGATGAAGCCGGACAGCACCCCGGCCGCCATGGCGGCAAAGAGGGCCAGGAAGGGGTGTCCGGTGACGGCCACCTGGCAGCAGACGGCGCAGCCCAGTGTGAAGCAGCCGTCGGTGGACAGGTCCGCGATGTTCAGGATGGAATAGCTCAGAAACAGCGCCAGAGCCACCAGAGCGTAAATACAGCCCAGTTCCAGCGCTGACTGCAGGACGTTGACGGAAAAAATACTAGCCAGCATGTTTGCTCAAAACTCCCTCACTCAGATTCCCGGCACAGAGGCCGGATCAGGCAAACTCCTCAGCGGTGGTGATCTCCTCCACGCTGGTGCAGTAGGGCTCAAAGGCGGCCTTGACGGCCTCCACATCCAGGCCCAGGGCCTCGCAGGTCTCGGTGTTGAGGGTGGCGGTGCCGTTGTCAAAGGTGCGGTAAGGCATCTCCGCGATGCTCTTGCCGTCGCACAGCAGCTCCACCACCATGTCGGCGGTGGCCTCGCCCAGCTGGACGTAATCCACGCCGTAGCCCATGAATGCGCCGTTCAGCGCGAAGCTGTCTGCACCGGTGTAGTGCTGGATGCCCGCCTCGATCATGGTCTCATAGATGGCCAGCTCGGCGGTCATGATGGTGTTGTCGGTGGGGGTGAACACCACCTTCACCCCGCTGGCGGCCAGGGCTTCCACAGCCATCTGGACCTCGGCGGTGTTGGTGCCGTTCTTTTCGATGTAGGAGATGCCGTTGGCGTCGCAGAACGCCTTGGCGTCGGCGATGGCCTGGGTGGAGGAATCCTGGCCCAGGTCATACAGCAGGCCAATCTGGGTGATATCGGGGTTGACCGCCAGGATCAGGTTCATGATGGCGTTGGTGTCCAGGGCGTCGGAGGTGCCGGTGATGTTGTCCAGCCCGTCAAAGCCGGCGCCCACCGGGTCGGTGACGGCCGAGTAGATGACGGGGATATCGGTGTCCTCCACGGCGGCCAGCATGGTGGTGGCCGAGGGAGTGGCCACCGCCACGATCACGTCCACGTCGTCTGCCACCAGGTCGGCGCCGATCTGGTTCAGGTTGGACTGGTCCGCCTGGGCGTTGGAGTAGTAGTCCGCATAGTTGAAGGTCACGCCGCGCTCCGCGCCCACTGCATCCAGCCGGGCCTCCAGAGAGGCCACAATCTGATTCAGGGAGGCGTCATCCACATAGTTGACAATGCCCACCTTGTACACGTCGCCCGAAGCGGCGGCCGAAGAAGTCCCTGCGGCTGCAGAGGACCCGCTGGAGGATGCGCCGCAGCCGGTCAGGGCCAGGGCGGACAGGGCAGCGGTGGAATAGACGGCGGCCTGGAGGAAGCTGCGGCGGGAAATCATCTTGCTGTGTTTCATGGTATAAGCTCCTTTCGTGGGTGAAGGCTGGGAGCGGTATACAAAAGGCCCGCTCCGCCTTGTCTGCGGAACGGGCCTCTTAAAACAAAACGACCCGTCCCTGTGTTCGACCACAAGGACAGGATCGGTTAAAACGATTCTGCGGTGCCACCTTGCTTGCTCTGCTTCCATGCAGAGCCTCTCACGGGGAGCCAACACTCCCCTGCCCTGTAACGGGAGACACCCGTCCTAAGCTACTGGGGTTCATCGCCCGTTCGCCCGGCCCTCGGCGACCCATAACTTCTGTCGTGCACCACCCGTTCCCATCATTCCGGGCTCTCTGAAGGAGCACCAACCAGAGTCTCTTTCGCCTCATCGGTTTGATTGCATTATACACTTTAACGGCGTAAAGTCAAGATACAAATTTTTACCTGTGATCAATTTCAGTTGAGTTCTCTTCACATATGCGCATCCGAATGGACCGGGGCGCCTCCTGGGCGGCGGCCAAATCGTCGAATTCCACCAGGGCGCGGTCTTCCAGCTGCCAGCCATGGGCCGCCGCTTCTTCCCGCAGCAGCTTCCGGCGGCTGTCCAGCCACTCCCAGCACACCGGCCCGCTGGTGGTCTCATACAGGCACAGATAGTCGCCCGCCTCCACTCGGATGGGGCCGTCTTTCTGTTTCTGATAGAGAAAGCGCCTCTCTTCCTCGGCACACATCCCGGTGCCAGGGCCGTCGGTCAGGTAATTGACGATGATATTGCTTCCCCGCTCCATCTCCTCATGGGTCATCAGGACGGCCATCCGCTCCTCCGGCCGGTAAAGGCGCTGGGGGCCCTTGTCGCACCACGCGAGAAAATCCCGGTTGGTGGTCTGGAGGGATTCCAGCAGCGCCCGGCGGGATTCCAGCTGGGCGATTCGCCGGTCCAGCTCCTCCCGCTGGGCGGTGAAAATCTGGTCCAGCCGCTCCAAATCCCCCTCCCCCAGATACTCCCGGATCACCTGCAGCGGCACCCCCAGATCCCGCAGGGTGATGATGAGGGCCAGACGGTCCAGCTGGAAGGGCGTATAAAACCGATAGCCTTTTTCGTTCACATAGGCCGGGCAGAACAGCCCGATTTCATCGTAGTAGTGCAGAGTCTTTTTGTTGACCCCGGCCAGGGCGGCAAAAGCCGCCGCCTGCAGATAGCTCTCTTTCATATTTCCCCCTTGACTGTCCAGCTGCTGGATAGTTTATGATAGGCTCAGGATATCAGAAATCCCCACATTTTGCAACCGGAGGGAATCCATTATGTCTGCTGCATCCAACCGCGATCTTCTGGCCGGGCCGGTACGTCCTGCCCTGCTTCGCTTTGCCGGGCCGGTGATCCTAACCATGTTGGCCACCCAGCTCTACACGGTGGCCGACACCATGATCATCGGCCTGTGTCTGGACGCCAACGCCCTGGCCGCCGTCTCCAATGCCTCCACCGCCCTGATGGTCTTTATGTTTATTTCCGGCGGAATGGAACTGGGCGGCGGCCTGCTGCTGGCCGCCCGGCGGCCCACCTCATCCCCCGACCAGCTGTCGGCCATCATCTACAATCTGCTGTTCATTGACGGGGTCATCGGCCTGCTCCTGACCGCCGCCGGCCTGGGCAGCGCCGAATGGCTTCTGAGGCTGATCCACACCCCCGCCGAGATTCTGCCTCAGGCGGCGGCCTACATCCGCTTTTATATGGCGGGCATGCCCTTCCTGATGATTTACGACCTGTCCAAACAGCTCATCATGGGCTGCGGCAACTCCAAAACGCCGCTGTTTGCGGTGCTGGGCACCTCGGTATTGAACGTCCTGCTGGACCTGGCTCTGGTGGGGCCCTTCGGGGTGGTGGGCGCCGCCGGGGCCACCGCCTTTTCCCAGGTGGTGGGTTGCGTGTTCATCCTGTGGTATCTCCGGCGCACCCTGCTGACGGGGCCTTTCCGCTTTTCCATGCTGGAACGCCAGTACTGCTGGGATGTATTCCGCCTGTCCGCCCCCAACGCCATCCAGCAGGCCAGCGGGCCGGTCAGCAGCATGGTCAAACAGAGCCTGCTGGGCGGCATCGGCGTGGCCGCCATCGCCGGCTTCTCCTGCGCCAGCAAGATGTCCACCCTGCTGCTGATGCCGGTCTTTGGCTTCACCCAGGCCCTGGTCTTTTTCATCGCCCAGAACACCGCCGCCCACCAGGACGACCGGGTTCAGGACGGCGTGCGTCAGGCCCGGGGCATGATGCTGGTCTATGCCCTGGCGGTCTCGGTCAGCTGCATCCTGCTGGCCCGGCCGCTGCTGCGGCTCTTCACCAACGATCTGGACGCCATCGGCTACGGCGCCCTGCTCCTCAGCCGCCAGTCCATCGTCTATACCTTCACCGCCATGAAACACCTGCAGGAGGCCAGCCTCCGGGGCCGCCAGCAGATGGGTCTGTATCTGGCCTCCAACATCGGCGGCACCGCCTCCGACCTGGTGGCCTGCGTCCTGCTGGTGCCGGCGCTGGGGTACAGCGGCTTCTACATGGCATCTTTCTTCAGCGCACCCTTCGGCTTCCTGCTGGCCACCGTCCTCCTTCGGGTTGGCTCCAGGCGCGCCGCCGGGTAACCCGCTGCCTCCCTATAAAAACAGGCGGCCTCCTGCATTTTGCCGCAGGGGGCCGCCCGTTTGTTTTGTGAAAGGAAATCAGTGCTTGCGGCTCTTTCTCCGCTCCCAGAAGAACCAGCCGGTATAAATCAGCCAGACGGGAATGGCAATCAGCGTCACCGTCCGGCTCAGGGACAGCCCGGCCGGCGAATAGACAAAGTCGATATTGCTCCACCCGGCGGGGCAGAGAACCGCCATCATCCCGTTGTCCACCCGAAGGATTTCAGCCTCCTGGCCGTTGACGTAGGCAGTAAAGCCGTCGTCGTAGGGCACCGAGAAGAACACCAGATTCTCCCGATCCAGCTGGATTTCGGCGCTGAAGCCGGAATTGGTCATCACGAAATCGCTGCAGGCTGTCTCCCGCCGTTCGGCCACGTCCTGGACGTACCGCTCATAGGAGAAGTCGGTCAGAACGTAATCGGTGGCCGGGGTCAGGTACTGGCCGTATTTTTCGATGTCCTCCTCCGACAGGGCGATGGCCCGCAGCAGCAGGCCGCAGGCGTCCTGGGTAGTCATCTCGTCCAGAATATCCTGATTGACGTAGTAGTCGTAGGTGAAGCCCATGGGCAGATAGTTGTCGTTTTCATAGACCGCCATGCCCGAGACGGTGTCCCAGTAGGTCCAGCCCTGGCCCACGGCCTCCTCAAAGTTGGCCCGCTGGTCCTCCGGCATCACCGTAAACCGGACGCTCAGCAGCCCCCGCAGGGCGTAGTAATAGACGTCGGGGTTGCTGCGGACATCCCGGGTGAAGCCCAGGGAGGAGTAAAAGCTGAGGATGCTGGGGGCCACCGTACTGTCAAAGAACTGCAGGCAGCTCTTGTCCATCCAAAGGCCCAGATTGTCGTGGGCGTTGTAGGTGTCCACCCGCCAGTCCCCCTCAGGGAAGGCCTCCTGCAGGTCTAGAGAGGCCTGATACTGGTCCACCAGGTCGCTGTCGTAGGTCCACTGGCCAAACTTGCCGATGCCGATATGGACGCACCCGAACACGCAGCTGAAGGCCAGCACGGCGGCCAGCATCCGCTGGCGGAACCGGCCCTCGTGGGCCCGGTCCTGCACCACCCAGCGGTAAATCACCAGACCCACCAGGCCAAAGCCCAGGACTGCAAGGTACTGGTCGGGGTTTTCCAGTACGCCGATGCTCCATCCGTCTTCCCCGTTGTTCACCGGCACCAGGGCGAAGGCCAGGGTGGCCATCATCAGCCAGGCAATGACCCCGATGGGGCGTTCCAGGTCGGTGTCGGGGTCCTCCCAGGCGTTGATGGTCATGGCCGCCAGAATCAGCACCGGCATATAGTACCACCGGGCGTAGTAGCTGGCGTTGAAGGCATAGAAAGCGCTGTTCAGCACCGGCACCAGGGCAAAAATAGCGCAGACCGCCACAATCCGCTTCCGGCTGTCTCCCTGCCGCGCCCGCCAGTAGGCCAGCACACCCGCTAGGCTGCACAGGGGCAGGTAGGCGGTCATGCTGGTCCATTTGATGGTTCCCTCCGACCAGATGGAGACGATATAGGGCGAGTCGGGGGGCAGCAGCCAGCTGAACAGGATGGCGAAATACTGCTGCACCTTGGAATAGGTCAAAAAGCCCCAGCCCGAGGACACGTCGGTGGTGCGGGGGTTCTGCATCAGAGACAGGAAGGCCGGCCACACCAGCAGGCATCCCATGGCCACGCCCAGCAGGCTCTCAAAGGCCAGGGTGGCGAACAGCCGGGGGGTCAGCTTGATTTCCCCGGTGGTCACCTTGCAGACAAAATAGATGATGAGGAACACCACCTGCCCCACAAAGAAAAAGTAGTTGTTCAGCAGGTTGATGGCCACAAAGAAGGCGAACAGCCCATGTCTGCGGTTGTAGATGCACTCATCCAGGGCCCAGAGCATCCAGGGGAACAGGGCCAGCACATCAATGAAGTGGTTGAAAAAGATGTTGTAGATGCCAAACCCGGAGAAGGTGTACAGGCAGGCGCCCAGCACCGCGTAATCCAGGTTTTTCACGTAGCGGCGAAGGTAGAGATAGGCGCCGCCGCCCGCCACCGCAAACTTGAGCACCAGCAGCGGGCACATCAGGTAGGGCAGCCAGCTCTGGGGGAACAGGGTGGACAGCCAGAAGAAGGGCGAACCGTACAGGTAGAACGAATAGGCATTCATCACGCCGCTGCCCAGGTCGGTGGCCCAGGAGAAGGTGTTGGTGGGCAGCTGCTGGCCGTTGACGGAGGTCAGGCCGTCGGGGTAGCCGTTGCCCTTGACAAAGCCGTTCATATAGCGGTAAAAGCCAATCTGCTGGCCGTTGAAGTCGCCTGCATAATGGAAAAAGCCGCCGTCCACGATCTGGAACGGAAGGAAAATCAGCGCGGCCGTCAGAGCGCACAGCCCCACCGTCAGCCAGAAGCGGTCCCGCTGTCGCCCCAGAACCGGGCGCCGGGACAGATTTGCAAAGTCCATAGCTTTCCTCTTTTCTCTGCCGGAAGGTTCCCGCCCCCGGAGGAGCGGTTATCAAACGATAGTATAGCATGTTTGCCCGGGCAAGAAAAGGGCGAAGTTTGGCCCTTGTCTTGACAAGAGGGCCCGGCAAAGGTATTTTGGTATCAAAAAAACGGCGGCACTGCGCCGCGCCGCCGGCCGGGAGGTTTTCTGTCTATGATCTACCCCTTCAATGCGCTGCTGGCCCGCATGAAGTACATTACCCGCTGGAGCCTGATGCACTCGGTGCGGGCCGAGTCCCTCAGCGAGCACACCTGCGACACCGCCCTCATCGCCCACACCCTCTGTCTGATTGCCCGGCGGTACACCGGCACCCCCTGCCGCCCCAAAACGGTGACGGTGGCGGCCCTCTACCATGACGCCTCCGAGATCATCACCGGAGACATGCCCACCCCGGTCAAGTACCGCAGCGACGTGCTGCGGGACGCCTACAAGGCCATCGAGCGGGAGAGCGCCGCCGCCATGGCCTCCATGCTGCCCCCCGAGCTGGAGGAGGAAATCACCCCCTACATCACCGGGGACCTGCTCACCGCCCCCGAGCGGAAACTGCTCAAGGCGGCCGACCGGCTGTCGGCCCTCATCAAGTGTCTGGAGGAGACCCGAAGCGGCAACCACGAGTTTGACGCCGCCCTGGCCCAGCAGAAAAAGTCCCTGAAAGAGATGCACTGCCCCGAGGCCGACTGGTTCATGGAGCACTGTCTCCCCTGCTACACCCAGAACCTGGACGAGCTGACCCACATCCGCTGAGCCCGTCCCTCCCCAACAGAAAACCGTGCGCCCCCAGTTCTCCGGAAGCGCACGGTTTTGGTTTATCTGCTGCCATGGCAGGCGGTCAGGCCCGCCGGGCTCGCTGTACGGTCAGCGGTCCCACTTGTCGCACAGGGCGTTGATCTGGTCGGCAAACTTGGCCAGGTCCTTGTTGGCGCCGCCCTCGTTGTGTTCGATGACCCGCATCAGGCGGCGGCCGGCGCTGACCAGTCGCTGATAGACCGCAGCCGCCCGGCTGAGGGTGGGCGTCGAGGCCCGGGCGACGGTGCGTTCCCGGCTGCCCTCGCTGAGGCAGACGGCCCCGTCGGCGCCCAGAGCCCACTGGGCCCCGTTGTAAGGGGCGCAGGCGGTATAACCCAGGCTCTGCAGGGTGTTGACGAATTCGTCCTCCACCGCGTCGTCGCCGTGGTTGACAAAGACCCGCCGGGGCTTGGGTTCAAAGGAGTTTACCCATTTCAGCAGGCCTTCCCGGTCGGCGTGGCCGGACATGCCTCCGATCTGGGCAATCTCGGCCCGGACTTCGATCTCCTCGCCGAACAGCTTGACCCCTTCGATGCCCTCCAGCAGGGCCCGGCCCAGGGTGCCCACCGCCTGATAGCCCACAAACAGGATGGTGCACTCTTTGCGCCAGAGGTTGTGTTTCAGGTGATGACGGATGCGGCCCGCGTCGCACATGCCGCTGGCCGACAGGATGACTTTGGGGGTCAGGTCGGCGTTGATCTCCCGGGACTCGTCGCTGGTGACGCTGACCCGCAGTCCCGCAAAGGTGATGGGGTCGATACCCGACGCCAGCAGGGCCCGGGTCTCGTCGTCAAAGCAGCTGGCGTCGGTGTCCCGGAAAATCTGGGTGGCCTCGATGGCCAGGGGGCTGTCCACATACACCGGGAAATTGCCGTGGCCGGTCACCAGCTTTTTCTCCTTGATCTCCCGCAGGAAGTACAGCAGCTCCTGGGTGCGGCCCACAGCAAAGCTGGGAATCACCACGTTGCCGCCCCGGTCAAAAGTCCGCTGCAGGATGGCGGCCAGCTGGCCGATGTAGTCGGGGCGGGGCGGATGGTTCCGGTTGCCGTAGGTGGACTCCATGATGACATAGTCCGCCTCGGTCAGGTAGGTGGGGTCCCGCAGAATCGGCTGGTGCAGGTTGCCGATATCGCCCGAAAAGACCAGTTTGGTGGTCTGTTCCCCTTCGGTGACCCAGATCTCGATGCTGGCCGAGCCCAGCAGATGGCCCACATCGGTGAACCGCACCTCCACCCCCGGCGCAATCTCCACCCGCTTGTTGTAGTCCACACCTTCAAACAGGCGGATGGCTTCCTCTGCATCCCGGACGGTGTAGTCCGGCTCCACCGGCGGAATGCCGGCACGGGCGTTTTTGCGGTTCTTCCACTCCGCTTCCGACTCCTGGATATGGGCCGAATCGCGCAGCATAATATCACAGAGCTGGCAGGTGGGCCGGGTGGCATAAATCTTGCCCCGGTAGCCCTGTTTGGCCAGCAGCGGCAGGTGGCCGCTGTGGTCAATGTGGGCATGGGTCAGCAATACCCCGTCGATCTCCCCCGGTCCCAGCGGCAGGGGCTGGTTCTCATAGACATCTTTGCCCTGCTCCATGCCGCAGTCAATCAGGAAATGCAGCCCACCCGTCTCCAGCAGGGTGCAGCTGCCCGTCACCTCATGGTTCGCACCTAAAAACGTGAGCTTCATCGTTATGTACCTCCATACCGCCCCGGAGGACCGGGACAGCTTTCTTTGTGGTATTTTAGTATTATTGTACCACAAGGTTGTCTTTCTTTTCCGCCCAAAATATGACCCGCATTCCGTCAAAACGCCGAAACCACGAAGTTTATTTTAGATAATCTTGACAAAGTCCCCGCTATGTTTTAAACTTATATGGTTGAAGTCCTTTCATCACCTTTTAGAGGATGGATCTGACAAGTCCGCAGCAGGTTTTTCCCTGATTTACAGGCCGCCGGGCTGCCGGCTTATCAGATCCATTCTGACGGCATATCGCGATGCAAAATAGAGAGGTTTGATTTTATGATTCGTAACGATTTGCGCAACGTAGCCATCATCGCTCACGTTGACCATGGCAAGACCACCCTGGTGGACGCCATGCTTCGCCAGAGCGGCGCATTCCGCGACAACCAGGTCGTGGCCGAGCGCGTCATGGACAGCGGCGACATCGAGCGTGAGCGCGGCATCACCATTCTGGCCAAGAACTGCTCCTGCAGCTACAAGGGCGTCAAGATCAACATCGTCGACACCCCGGGTCACGCCGACTTCGGCGGCGAGGTGGAGCGCGTTCTGAAGATGGTCAACGGCGTTCTGCTGCTGGTGGACGCCGCCGAGGGCTGCATGCCCCAGACCCGCTTTGTTCTTCAGAAGGCTCTGCAGCAGAACCTGAGCCTGGTGGTGGCCATCAACAAGATCGACCGCCCCGACGCCCGCATCCAGGAGGTTGTGGACGAGGTGCTGTACCTGCTGATGGACCTGGGCGCTTCCGACGAGCAGCTGGAGTGCCCCATCCTGTACTGCTGCGGCCGCGCCGGCACCGCCAGCCTGGACCCCAACGTCCCCGGCACCGACCTGATCCCCCTGTTCGACACCCTGCTGAGCACCATCCAGCCCCCCGAAGGCGACCCCGAGGCTCCCTTCCAGATGCTGGTGTCCTCCATTGACTACAACGACTTCGTGGGCCGCATCGGCATCGGCCGCATCCAGAACGGCACCTGCCGCGTGGGCGAGGAAGTGGTGGTCTGCGACTGGCACGACCCCTCCGTCAGCATGAAGGGCCGTCTGACCAAGCTGTATGACTTCCAGGCCAACGGCCGCGTCCCCTGCGACAACATCACCGCCGGCGACATCGTGGCCTTCTCGGGCCTGCCCGATGTCACCATCGGCAACACCCTGTGCGCTCCCTCCAAGGTGGAGCCCCTGCCCTTCGTCAAGATCAACGACCCCACCGTCGAGATGACCTTCTCGGTCAACGACAGCCCCCTGGCCGGCCGTGAGGGCAAGTACGTCACCAGCCGCCAGATCCGCGACCGTCTGCAGCGCGAGCTGCTGAAGGACGTGGCTCTGAAGGTGGAGGACTCTGCCACCACCGATTCCTTCCGGGTCATGGGCCGCGGCGAGATGCACCTGTCCATCCTGATCGAGACCATGCGCCGCGAAGGCTATGAGCTGCAGGTCTCTCCCCCGCACGTTCTGACCAAGGTCATTGACGGCAAGACCTACGAGCCCATGGAGCAGGTGGTCATCGACGTGCCCACCCAGTACCAGGGCGCTGTCATGACCGGTCTGGGCCAGCGCAAGGCCATCCTGCAGCAGATGGACCCCCTGGGCGACACCCGCGTCCGTCTGGTGTTCCGTATGCCCAGCCGCGGCCTGTTCGGCTACCGCAACCAGTTCCTCACCGATACCCACGGCGAGGGCGTCATCAACCAGATCTTTGACGGCTATGATCTGTGGGCCGGCATGATCCCCAACCGTTCCACCGGTTCTCTGGTCAGCTTTGAGACCGGCGACTCGGTCACCTACGGCCTGTTCAACGCGCAGCAGCGCGGCACCCTGCTGATCGGACCCGGCGAGAAGGTCTACGAGGGCATGGTCATCGGCTACACCCCCACCGGCGAGGATGTGGACGTCAACGTCTGCAAGACCAAGCACCTGACCAACACCCGTGCTTCCGGCTCGGACGACGCCCTGCGTCTGGTGCCCATCAGCCGCCTGAGCCTGGAGGGCTGCCTGGAGTTCCTGGCTCCCGACGAGCTGCTGGAGGTCACCCCCAAGAGCCTGCGCATCCGCAAGCAGATCCTGAACCACGAGCAGCGCATGAAGGCCCGCAGCAAGAACAAGTAAGCTCCGGCTTTTTCATCCCGCTATCCAACGCCGGGTTCCCCACCGAGGGAACCCGGTGTTTTTATGCCCGGCCGCCCAAACAACAAAACCCACCCGGTCCAAAACGGACGGGTGGGTGAAGCCGGAGAAAACCGGTTACTGTGCGTAGGTGCTGCCGGCGGTCCAGGGATTGTCCGCGGCATAGAGGGTATGGCTGCGCAGGTAGTTGACCCAGGCGCCGTATCCATTGCCCGCCGACAGGTGCACACCGTCCGGCGCGGCGCAGACCTCTTTCAGGTTGCCCTCGCCGTCGGCCAGAGCCTCCCACAGGTCCAGATAGACGCAGCCCTTGCTGTCAGCCAGCAGCGCCAGCTGTTCATTGACCGCCCGCAGGTTGTCGCTGGCCAGGCCGGGCCGGTCGGTCACCGCCTCGGGCCGCACCGGCGGGATGGACTGCACATAAATGATACAATCCTCCCCCAGCGTCTCCCGCAGGGTGTCCAGCATGGCCCCGTAGTAGGTCAGGAATTTCTCCTCAGCGCCCACCGAGGTCAGGGTGTTGGTGCCCAGCAGGATATACAGCTTTTTGGGCTGGGCGGCCGCCAGCACATCCAGCGCCACCTCATCCCCGCGGGTCATGTGATTCACCGTCATGCGGTTGACGATGGTATCGGGGCCCGCGCCGATATAGCCGCAGATGAGCGCTCCCGACAGGTTGATGTCGTAGTCGGTGAAGCCCACCGTCAGGCTGTCACCCAGGAAAGCCGCATCGGCAAAGTAGCTCAGGTCCACCTGGCCCACCGCCGGCTGGCGGATGACGCTACTGTCATAGGCCTTGACGGTATAGGCGCCGGCGGTCTGGCGCACCGGGCCAAAGTTCAGGATCTGTCCCCCTGCCTGGCCCCCGGCTTCGCCGGGCTGCATGGGCAGCGGCGCCAGGATGCCCTCCACTGTGCCGCTGGGCAGGATTTCCGAGGCGGCGTTGTTCTCCTGTTCGGCGGTCTCGAGGATGGCGGTGATGCCCAGGGACAGCACCAGAATGGCCGCCGCGCTGGCCGCCACCTTCAGCTTGGTATATTTGCCCCGCTGCCGCGCCCGGCGGTATGCGTGGTTGTACTCATGCGAAATGCCCATTTGTTTTCTCAGGAGGGCCGTCTGCACCGGCTGTCTCCTGTGCCCCCTTTCCGGCAAAAATTCCGGCCCGGCGGCTCTGCGCCGCCCCCGGAAAAACGTTCTCGGACCACCCCTGCCCTCTTGGCAGGACGGCCCGGAAAGAAAATTCCTGCGTCAAAGTAGGAATGTACTGATTCTATCATAAAATTTTTCTCTCTGCAACCAACTTAGGTCTTGCATACAACACGCAAAACGGTTACAATAGGGTTGGGACGAAATTCCGGCAACCTGCATCAAGTGATTTCACAGTGAAAGTGTTTTTTGTGTGGGTTTCATTGGTTTCAACGTCCCCGCCCAGGGCGGCGCAGTGCAGGGCCCGCCCCGGTCAAACCATCCACCCATGATAAGAAGGAGCGAATTATGAGCAAAAACGTGATCGTCGGCCAGTCCGGCGGCCCCACCGCCGTCATCAATTCCAGCCTTGCCGGTGTCTACAAGACGGCCCGCAGCCTGGGCGCCGACAAAGTCTACGGCATGAAGTACGGCATCGAGGGCCTGCTGAAAGAGGAAATCGTGGACCTGGACATTGTTCTGGGGGACCGGATGAGTATTGAGCTGCTCAAGCGGACCCCGTCCAGCTTTCTGGGCAGCTGCCGCTACAAGCTGCCCGACCCCGATGTAGACAGTGTGCCCTTTGTGCAGCTGTTCACCCTCTTTGAGAAATTTGACATCTGCGCCGTTTTTTACATCGGCGGCAACGACTCGATGGACACCATCGCCAAGCTCAGCCGCTACGGCCAGCGGGTGGGCAGCCCTGTGCGGTTCATCGGCGTGCCCAAGACCATTGACAACGACCTGTGCCTGACCGATCACACCCCCGGCTACGGCTCCGCCGCCAAGTACATCGCCACCATTCTGAAGGAAGTCATCCGGGACTCCTCGGTGTACGATATCCGCAGCGTCACGGTGGCCGAGATCATGGGCCGCCATGCCGGCTGGCTGGCCGGTGCGGCCTGCCTGGCCGCCGGCGAGGACTGCGAAGGTCCCGACCTGATCCTGCTGCCCGAGGTTCCCTTTGACCAGGAGAAGTTCCTGGCCCGGGTGGACGAGCTGCAGAGCCGGAAATCCAACGTCATCATCGCCGCCAGCGAGGGCGTCCGCACCGCCGACGGCACCTATCTGTGCGATCTGGTCTCCACCGCGGGCCAGCTGGACGCCTTCGGCCACAAGGCCATTTTGAGCGGCACCAGCCGTTACCTGTCCGAGCTGATCCACACCCATCTGGGCTGCAAGAGCCGGGCCATTGAGTTCTCGACCCTGCAGCGCTGCGCCAGCCATCTGGCCAGCCGCACCGACGTCACCGAGGCCTATGCCGTGGGCGGCGCCGCTGCCGCCGCTGCCTTTGCGGGCGAGAGCGGCCGGATGATCGCTCTCAAGCGGATGAGCGGTTATCCCTACCAGTGCGTCACCGAGTCGGTGGACGTGCAGCAGGTGGCCAACCTGGAAAAGAAGGTCCCCCTGGACTGGATCGCCCCCGACGGCATGCATGTGACCGAGAGCTTTGAGGAGTACGCCCGTCCTCTGATTCTGGACGAGCTGACCCCCATCTATGTGAACGGCACTCCCCGCCACGTCCACCTGTAAATTTTTCCGCTGTTTTCCGCCGCCCCGGATGGCCGGCCCCCACGTTCTTCCCTGCCAGGGTTTCCCCTGTGCAGTCAAGATAGAGCCAACACAAGACGTACTGTAAAGGAGAAAAAGATCATGGGTAAAAACGCAATCGTCGGCCAGTCCGGCGGTCCCACGTCCGTCATCAACGCGAGTTTGGCCGGTGTCTTTGAGAGCTGCAAAAACCGCGGCGCGGAAATCGTCTATGGAATGTGCAACGGTGTGGCCGGCCTGCTGGAGGAGCGGGTGGTGGACCTGAGCACCATCCTGAAGGATGACCTGGACATCGAGCTGCTCAAGCGGACTCCGTCCAGCTTCCTGGGCAGCTGCCGCTACAAGCTGCCCGACTGGCACGCCGACGAGGCCGTCTACAAAAAGCTGTTCGACATCCTGGAAAAGCTGGACATCGGCTATTTCTTCTACATCGGCGGCAACGACTCGATGGACACCATCGGCAAGCTGGCTGACTACGGCGCACGGACCGGCAGCGACATCCGGTTTATGGGCGTGCCCAAGACCATCGACAACGACCTGATGGTCACCGACCACACCCCCGGCTACGGCTCCGCCGCCAAGTACATCGGCGTGGTGATGAAGGAAATCATCCGGGACGCCACCGTCTACGGCACCAAGTACGTGACCATCGTGGAAATCATGGGCCGCAACGCCGGCTGGCTGACCGCTGCCGCCGCCCTGGCCAAGGGCGACGACTGCGAGGGCGTGGACATGATCTGCCTGCCCGAAGTGCCCTTCCACGTGGACCGGTTCATCGAGAAGGTCCGGGCCATGCAGGAGAAGAAGCCCAGCATCGTCATCGCCGTCTCGGAAGGCGTCAAGCTGGAGGACGGCCGCTACGTCTGTGAGCTGGCCGACGACGTCCATGCGGTGGACGCCTTCGGTCACAAGGCCCTGACCGGCACCGCCCGGTTCCTGGCCAACACGGTGGCCCGTTCCCTGGACACCAAGACCCGCTGCATCGAGCTGTCCACCCTGCAGCGCTGCGCCGGCCATCTGACCAGCCGCACCGACATCACCGAGGCCTACCAGGTGGGCGGCGCTGCCGCCAAGGCCGCCTTTGAGGGCGTCACCGGCCAGATGGTGGCTCTGAAGCGGATTTCCAACAATCCCTACCAGTGCACCACCGAGCTGCACCCCATCAGCGAAGTGGCCAACCTGGAGAAGAAGGTCCCCCTCAGCTGGATGAACGAAAACCACACCCAGATGACCCATGAATTCCTGGAGTACGCACGTCCCCTGATCCAGGCCGAGCTGACCCCGCTGTACATTGCCGGCCTGCCCCACCACATCTACATGAAGTAACCCTTTACCCATGAACCAAAAAGCCCCGCGCAGCCTGAAAAGCTGTGCGGGGCTTTGATTGTTTATAGGGGTGTTCCCTGCCTCATCAGACAGTCATAGGGTGGCGGCCCACGGTGGGGGCGCCGCCGGCGATCTCCTCTGCGGTGAGGGGCTGGGCGGGGGCAGGATTTTCCAGGCGCTCCTTGGCCACCGCCAGCATCAGCTTGATGCGGTTTTCCTGGTTGACCTTGGTGGCGCTGGGGTCGTAGTCGATGGGGGTGATGTTGGCCACCGGGTACAGGGCCCGGATCTTGTTCACCATGCCCTTGCCCACAATGTGGTTGGGCAGGCAGCCGAAGGGCTGGGCGCAGACGATGTTGGGATAGCCGCCCTGGACCAGCTCGATCATCTCGGCAGTCAGCAGCCAGCCCTCGCCCATCTTGGCGCCCAGCGAGATGACGCCCTCGGGCTTCTCGATCAGCTCCTTGAAGGGGCCGGGGGCGTAGAAGCCGGCGGAAGACATGGCCTTCAGCATGGCCCGCTCGATGCCGTCCAGCCAGTCCAGCAGACGGTCGGTGGTGAACTTGGTGGCCAGCTTGCCGCCATAGAGGACGTGGTCCTCGCCCATGTTGAAGATGCAGTACTGACAGAAGCCCATCAGGCCCGGGAAGTTGACCTCGCAGCCCTCCGATTCCAGGAACTTCTGCAAATCATTGTTGCCCAGGGGGCTGTATTTGACGTAGATCTCGCCCACGACGCCCACCTTGACCCGGGGCACCCGGGTCACCGGAATGGCGGCGAACTCCTTGGCAATCAGGGGGAAGGTGTGCTTCATCTCCCGGGCGGTATAGCTCTTGCCGGCCAGCAGGGCTCGGCCCAGACGGCCGATCCAGGTATCCACCAGACGGTCAGCCTGGCCCGGCACATTCTCATAGGGCGCCACCTGGTTGCGCAGGGCGCTCAGCATATCGCCATAGAACACGCAGGCCACCGCCTGACGCAGCAGGGGCAGGTCCATCTGGAAGCCGCTGTCCTTCTCCAGGCCGGAGAAGTTCAGGCTGGCCACCGGGATCTGGGGATAGCCTGCCTTGACCAGGGCCTTGCGCAGCAGGTGGATGTAGTTGGAGGCGCGGCAGCCGCCGCCGGTCTGGGTAATCAGCAGGGCGGTGTGGTCCAGGTCATACTTGCCGCTGTTCAGGGCGTCGATGAACTGGCCGATGACCAGCAGCGCCGGATAACAGGTGTCGTTGTGCACGTACTTCAGGCCCAGCTGCGCCACGGCGCTGCCGCAGTTGCCCAGAATCTCACACTTATAGCCCTCGTGCTCCAGCGCGTATTTCAGCAGCCGGAACTGGGTCACCGCCATATTGGGGATGAGGATGGTGTGGGTGGCCTTCATCTCCTTGGTGAATTTGGGATAATTGTATTCCACGGTTGCCTCCTATGTTCAGCGGTCCGCGGCGGGCTGTTCCGCCTTGGCCTCGGCCTTTTCCCGAGCCAGTTCATCCCGCTCGTCCAGAGCGGCAAACAGGCTCCGCAGCCGGATATTCACTGCGCCCAGGTTGGTGATCTCGTCGATCTTGAGCTGGGTGTACAGCTTGCCGCCCTCCTGCAGGATCTCACGGGTTTCGTCGGTGGTGATGGCGTCCACGCCGCAGCCGAAGGACACCAGCTGCACTAGGTCCATATCGGGCTGGGTGGTGCAGTACTTGGCGGCGGCGTACAGGCGGCTGTGGTAGGTCCACTGGTTCAGGACGCTGGTGGGGAACTTCTCCACCCGGTCCGAAATGCTGTCCTCGGTGACCACCGCCGCATTGTGGCGGACGATCAGACGGTCGATGCCATGGTTGACCTCGGGGTCCACATGGTAGGGACGGCCTGCCAGCACGATGATCCGCTTGCCCTGGCGGCGGGCCTCGTCGATGATCTGGCCGCCCTTGGCGCGAATCTTGGCCATGTGGGAGGCGTACTCGGCGTAGGCCGCGTCGGCGGCCTGCTGGACCTCCCGCTGGGAGATGCCGCCGAAGTACTTGGGCAGGATCTCCCTGGCCATCTTATGCACAAAGTCCTTGGGACGATGAATGCCCACATAGTCGCAGATGAACTTCTTGCCCTCCAGCTCGGGGCAGTTGCCCAGCAGAACTTCGGGGTAATAGGCCACCACCGGGCAGTTGTAGTGGTTGTCGCCCAGTCCCTCGTCGATGTTGTAGGTCAGGCAGGGATAGAAGATGGCGTCCAGCTGCATGGCCGACAGGGCCTTGATATGGCCGTGGCTGAGCTTGGCCGGGAAGCAGGCGGTGTCGCTGGGGATGGTGGCCTGTCCGGCCAGATACAGGCCCCGGCTGGACACCGGGCTGACATGGACGGTGAAGCCCAGCTTGGTCCAGAAGGTATGCCAGAAGGGCAGCAGCTCGTAGAAGTTCAGGCACAGAGGAATGCCGATGGAACCCCGCTTGCCGGGCACCGGCTTATAGCCGGCCAGCAGCTCCTGCTTGTAGGCGTAGAGGTTGAGGGTATTGTCCTCCCCTTTGCCGGTGACAGGCTTGTCGCAGCGGTTGCCCGAAATGTACTTGCGGCCGTCGGCGAAGGTGTTGATGGTCAGCTGGCAGTTGTTGCCGCAGCCGCCGCACTTGACGTTGGCCACCTTCTGGGTGAAGTTTTCCAGTTCTTCCTGGCTCATCACCGAGGACTGGGCCCGGCCCGACTTGGCGGTGCGGCGCAGGCCGTAGAGGGCTGCGCCATAGGCGCCCATCAGGCCGGCAATGTCGGGACGGATGACCTCCACCCCCATCTCCTTCTCAAAGGCCCGCAGAACCGCCTCATTGTAGAAGGTGCCGCCCTGAACCACGATCTTGCGGCCCAGCTCCTCGGGGCTGGAAGCGCGGATAACCTTGTACAGGGCGTTTTTGACCACGCTGATGGACAGGCCGGCGCTGATGTTCTCGATGCTGGCGCCGTCCTTCTGGGCCTGCTTGACCGAGCTGTTCATGAACACGGTGCAGCGGCTGCCCAGGTCCACCGGGCGGTCTGCAAAGAGGCCCAGCGCGGCAAACTGCTTGACGTCATAGCCCAGCGCCTGGGCGAAGGTCTGCAGGAAGCTGCCGCAGCCCGAAGAACAGGCCTCGTTCAGGAAGATATTGCTGATGGCGCCGTCCTCGATCTTGAAGCACTTCATGTCCTGGCCGCCGATGTCGATGATGAAATCCACGTCGGGCATAAAGTACTTGGCGGCGGTGAAGTGGGCCACCGTCTCCACCAGGCCGTAGTCGCAGCGGAAGGCGTTCTTGACCAGGTCCTCGCCGTAGCCGGTGGTGGTGACGCTGCCCACCTGCAGGCCGGGGTGGGCGTGATAAATCTTGAGCAGCTGCTCCTGGATCAGGGGCAGCGGGTTGCCCAGGTTGGGCTGGTAGTTGGTGTACAGAATCCGGCTCTGCTCGTCCACCACCACCAGCTTGACGGTGGTGGAGCCCGAGTCGATGCCGATATGTACCCGGCCGCACTGGACCCCAAAGGGCACGCAGGGCACGCTGTGGGACATATGCCGGGCGTGGAAGGCCTCATACTCCTCTTTGTTGGCAAAGAGGGGCGGCTCGCTGGCATAGGTGGCGGTGGCCGCATAGCGGTCCAGCTCGCTGGCCACCTCCGACAGGTTGAACTCCTTGTCGGCGTACAGGGCTGCGCCCAGGGCCACATACAGCAGGCTGTTTTGGGGGCAGGTGCCGGTGACGCCCAGAGCCTCGTCAAAGCTGCTGCGCAGCACCGAGCTGAAGGTCAGAGGGCCGCCCAGGTACAGGATATTTCCCTGGATGGGCCGGCCCTGGGCCAGGCCCGCAATGGTCTGGCTGACCACGGCCTTATAAATGCTGGCGGCAATGTCCTCCGCCCGGGCGCCCTGGTTGATGAGGGGCTGGACGTCGCTCTTGGCAAAGACGCCGCACCGGGAAGCGATGGTGTAGGTGCGCTGGGCCTTTTCGGCGGCCTGGTTCATCTCGTCGGCGCTCATCTTCAGCAGCGTCGCCATCTGGTCGATGAAGGCGCCGGTGCCGCCGGCACAGCTGCCGTTCATACGCACTTCGGTGCCGCCGGTGAGGAACAGAATCTTGGCGTCCTCGCCGCCCAGCTCGATCACGCAGTCGGTCTCAGGGACAAAGCGCTTGACCGCCACCCGGGTGGAAAACACCTCCTGCACAAAGGGCACGCCGCAGCTGTCGGCCAGGCCCATGCCCGCCGAGCCCGAAATGCTCAGCAGCGCCTTGGCGCCATGAAGCTGCTCTGCATCAATCCGGCGCAGAAGCTCCTGTGCTTTCTCCAGAATGTGGCTGTAATGACGCTCATACGTCGAATACAGCAAGTTTTCCTGTTCATCCAGCACGGCACACTTGATGGTCGTGCTGCCTATATCAAGACCAATTCTCAAGTTTTGATCCTCCTGCAATGGAATGCCCGGGAAAACGGGCCTTTCATTTTTTGTTTGACAGCTAACAGTATTGTTTGTTTACATACACTAATATTATATCGTATTTTCTCCTTGGATGCAATCAGCCACCTTGATTTTAAACGAAAAAAACAGTTTATCTATAGCGAAAAAGGAAACATTCTGTGAACGCCGCCCGTTTTGGCCTCTTCATTCGGACAAATGCAGACTTGTTTTCCCTATTTTTGCAAAATCCTCTTGCGCGCGGATGGTTTCCGCGGTATTCTTAAGATGTTGTGAAGATCTTTTCTTCTCCGTCGCAATCCGTCCCCTGACGACACATTTTGCCGCATTTTTAGCATTGCATCAGGGCGGGTGTCTCATTAAAATAGGATTAAAGCTTCGCCACGCCTGATCGTGCGGTAAATCCAAAATGGGTATTTGCAGGAGGAGAATATGAGCCATGAAACCATATACACCATTGACCAGGAAATTTTCTGCCATCGAGATGCTGCAGCAGCCTTATTTGCTGACCTATGCGCTGGATGAGTCGGACGGCGCCTGCCGGCTGACGGTGTCCCGCACCGGAGAAACAGCCTGCAGTGACAGTCTGGTCCTGGATGCGCCGCCCCAATGCTGCTATTCCATCTTGCAGTACCTGTACGAAAATTGTGTCCAGCCCGAAATCTGGCGGGATGTGGTGGCGGAGTGCTATCCCGCGGCTGTACAGTTTTGCAGAAAGGGCGGGGGACTTTGGTGAACGACGAATCTTCCAGAGGCTGTTTGCGGATTGCCATTGCCAGCTATGACGCACGGTTTTTCCGCATCTGCCAGAACTATATTTCCTGCCTGGACCGGGACGCATTTCGCTGCGACATCTATCAGTCGGGAAAAGAGCTGTTGGCCGCACTGGAGCGCGGTTTTCCCTACCGCGCGGTCCTGCTGGACAACGCTCTGTCCGACATGGATGCGCCAGCCTTCTGCAGCCAGCTGCAGCAGATGTCGCCCAACTGCCGGCCGTGGCTGTTGCTGGTTCCCGCCTGCGACGTGGATGAACTGTGCAGGTTCATCCGCGAGGAGGGCGGCCAGCAGCCGGAATCCGATACCGTCCACAAAATGAAGCTGTCCAGCCTGAACAGCCTGCTGTTTGATCTGCAGTCCATGCTTCAGTCGCAGGCCGCTCCCACCGACAGCGACGCCGTCCTGGTGCGTCTGCTGATCTGCTGGGGCGAAGCGCCGGGAGCGCTGGGCTCCCAGTATCTGCGGGAATGCATTGCTCAGGCATTGCGGTGTGACCCTCATTTTGCGATACGGAAGGATGTCCTGATGGTGGTCGGCGAACGGCACAAGGTCTCGGTCACGGCGGTGGACAGCGGCATCCGCCGTCTGATTCGCTCCCTGAATGCGCTGAACAAACCCGCCTGGCAGTCGTTCAAGCGGCGGCACTGTTCTCCGCACCAGCACCTCACCACCGGTAAATTCATCTATGCAGTCAGGGATGAGCTGCTTATGCCGCCGCAGGACCCGGCGGAACAGCCCCTGTCGGAAGGAGATCTGCAGACCCATGAACGAGAGTTCCAGCCCGTATGAGCTAACGCCCGGCGCCCAAGAAGAGCTTTTGGAGCGCTTGCCTGTTCATGCCTTTGAGAGCGAGTGCCAGCGCTCGCTGGAAATGATCGAACTGTGCCAGCGGTACATGACACATTTTGTCTCGGAGAAAGAGGACCCCGACTCCCACGAGATGCGCCAGACCTTGTCGGACCTTGCTGTTGCCACCGGCCGTCTGGACCGGAACCTGAGCAACATGCTGGCCCTGCTCCACTGCATGCAGCACACCGAAAAGCCCTATTGGGAGCCGGTGGAACTGTGTTCTTTTGTCGCGGCCATCTGCTCGGAACAGGCTCAGATCCAGCAAGCCCTGGGCACCCGTCTGGTGCTGGACTGCGGCGGCCTGACCGAGCTCTACGTCCACGCAGACGTCCGATACCTGACCTGCATCTGCCTGCAGCTTCTCTCCAATGCCCTGCGGGCCTGTACCCCCGACGGCGGCACCATCACCTTGACCCTTCGTGACGACGGTTCGGGCGGCGCGGTGCTGTCCATCTCCGACACCGGCTGCGGTCTGCCCGACGGCAGCTTCCGCAGCCAGCAAAACAATCGCAGCCGCTTCCTTGGCACCACCAAGAGCGGCCTTTTGCTGTGTCAGGAATACTGCAAACTCACCGGCTGGACACTGGAGCTGCGTCCCCGCGCCTCCGGCAGCGGCACCGAAGCCCTGCTGACCATCCCGCCGAAATCCGGCACCGACTCCTCCCCCATCCTCCGTTCCATCAGCGAGGAGGACGCTCTGCACGCCCAGCGCCGCCTCTGGTTTGCCCTTGTTTTTGAGCTCAACTGCGTCCCCGGCATGGAGACCGTCAAGTTCGACCTCCCGGCAGAATTCACTTGACAACTCTCCCAAAAAGCGGTATAGTAGTGAAGTCACAGAGTTCCGATTGATCGGACTTCTGTTATGGGCCTATAGCTCAGCTGGGAGAGCGTACGGTTCGCATCCGTAAGGTCGTCGGTTCGATCCCGATTAGGTCCACCAAATTGCCGCAGCGTTTTTTGGCGCTGCGGCTTATTTTTTTGCGTTTTTCAGGAACAAATTAGTTGCTGTATGTCACTGAAGCGCGAACGAGGTTCCTCGGCAAAATGTTCAAAGGTTGGTCTGCATTTTCGTCCATTACGACGATGCTGGCATTCGAGCTACCGGACAAATTTTCAGGGGCTGGTTTAAGGTCCATCTGCCCCGTTTTTTTCGTGCTTCCGGCCATCGAATGAGCCTTAAATTCCTCGAATTCTTCCAGCGACACATTCAGGACGATATCAACTTCATAATTTCGCCCCACCCGGACTTCTTTGATGAACTGATGCAGGATCGCCTGCCGTTCATTGAAGTCCGCATTGTCATAAACATTTGCCCAGGTGAAAAGATCGCTGCATTCCCGCTGCATTTTCTTGGCAGCTTCCTCCACCTCCTTCTGTTCCTGTTTTGCTTTCTGGAGTGCATCTCCAGCCCGGAGGACTGCTTCCTTGTTTTCAGCGACCAGATCAGCCAGCATATCACGGTCAAGACCGCTCTTGCCCTGGATCACGCGAAGGGTTTCTTCTTTCAGAACATCCTGTTCCTGCCGCTTTGTCTCAAGCTCCCTTTCGAGCTGTTGGATCTGCTTTTGGATTCGATTCAGCTCTTTGCTTCGCATTTCTTCCAGGAGCTTTTGCTTGGAACACTCCCGAATCTCTGCGAACTTCATCCGAACAACGCTCTCTACGATGTTGTCCACGGTGATCACACCATAGCCAGACTGACCGTCGCACTGGCCAGGATGGCGGACATTATAGTTGCAGCTGTACCGGATGCGCTTTTCCCTCGTCACAGTACCATCGGCGCGGATGCGCTTCCGGACACCGCTGGCAAGACTCAACCGGTTTCCGCAGTGAGCGCAGAAGACAATACCACACAAAAGTGCCTGGGAACTGTAGCTGAGGGGATTTGCGCCTTTTTCCCGCTTTCGGGCCTGGCGTACTTCCTGCGCCCGCTCAAACAGGTCCGGTTCGATGATCTGCAGCTCCGGGCAATGGGTTTCTACGTTTCCATTGATGAGGTATCCGGTGTAGCTCTTGTTCTTGATCATCCGAACAATGCTGACATTCGGAATATTCTGGCCGTTCCTCCCCATGATGTTCTGTTCGCACAGATAATTGCAGAGACGTTTTGCACCATACCCTTCATAAACATACTTCTGAAAAATCAGCCGGACAACTTCGGCTTCTTTCTCGTCAATTTCCAAATCATATACTTCATGGTTCCGCTTGTTGATCCGTCCGCGCTTGACCAGGCGATAGCCGTAGGCTACTACGCCGCCAGTGTACAATCCTTCTTCGGTCAGCTGCTCCATCCGGGTACGGGTTCGGATAGAGGTTTTAATACTCTCTCCCGATGCCTGCCAGTACCGGATGTAGTTCATCAGCTTGTCCACATGGGTATCAAACCGCTGCTCCCCTTCCTGGGTACTCCACACCTCAATCCCCTGCTTGACGAACCACTCCACCACAAAGGGGGTTTCGTCATCCCGGCGGCCCAGCCTGTCGAACATAAAAACAAGCAGAACATCAAACTCCTTGGCCATCGCCGCCTGCTGTATCTTTTGCAGCTGATCCCGCTCTTTGGCGGACTTCTTAAAGCCGGAGACGCCTTTCTCGGAGAATTCCTTGACGATCTCCCAGCCCTGCTCCTTTGCAAATGCACGGCAGGCTTCCTTCTGCATGGGGATATCATCTTTCTCAACCTGTCCCTTCGTTGATACCCGGTACAGGGCGTATACTCGTTTCTGCATAACTTTCTCCTTCTCTTGTAGTCGAAGAAGTAAACGGTTTATCTTGAATTTTCAAGGTACGGGCTTACCTTTATTCTACTTTTTACCCATCACAAGGACAAGGATGCGAGATACGCCCCTACCTCTGCCTTTTGGCTTCCTGCCGCAGCGTTTCCCGAATCAGATCCCGCAGCCCTTCCATCTGATCGCTTTCTGATGCGTAAGTAATTCGCACTGTGCAGCCGTTGATCCTCATCACTTCGGTCTTGGCGTGGTTCTCATTCATTCTGGCTGTCCTCCTTTTCTTCTGCCCAGCTCGGGCTATACGCTCCACCCGCTTTGAAAGCGTTTCGGACGCTTCTCAGTCCCAATCCTGTCTGCAAACACGACGTAATACTCCTCATATCAGCCTGTGACAGCTTGCCGATATAACCAAGGATTCTCTGCTTGTCCACTGGCCGCATTGCTTCACAAAGGGCCATGGATGCTTCCCGCAAACACCGGCTTCGGACCAAATAGTGCGTTGGCAGCAGTTCCTTTTTGATTTTGGTGGTAAGTGGAACAACAATCAACACGGGAGAATGGTAATTTCCACAGTCGTTCTGTACCACTACAGCAGGTCGGATTCCGCCTTGCTCTGATCCTTTGCATGGATTCAGGTTTACAAGATAGATGTCTCCACGCTTGTAGTGCCAATTCGGTCTTAGCGGTTTTACCTTATACTCTTTTGCCACAGCATCCACTCCCTTCCCGTTTTATGTAACAGCGAGCTACTCGCGTAACCCGCCCTACGGTTATAAATAAAAGCACATTCTTCCATTTAAACCGTTCTATGTGTTTCCGTACTTGTCCACGACACCCCCGGAAACACAGGCTCTCTGTCCTGTTTGGGACTCTTCCAGATGACTGGCAGCTTACCAGTGCCATAGGTTGTCGCCTCTCCGTGGTTCTCACCGAGCCGCCCGAAGGCGGAAGTCTCATCATCCTGCACCGGATCTTCGCCTTGGGAGAAGCTGTCTCCTCATTTACCTCCGGTTCCTGCTCCTACCTTTTGCTGGTGATCTTCGCATTTCCCGCGGATGGGCTCCCCGCTGTAGGGTTCGTATCTGAAAGAGTGTCTATTTACTTCTCAAGGTTCGGTTTCTTGATCTACCCATATTGTACAGGATGTTTTGCATTTTGTCGTGACACAGTTTGTGCTAGTTTCTAGCACAAATTGTGCTAGTTTTATGGTCCAATGTTTCACATTCATCTTTACACCTTCTCCAAACGCAATCCTTCAAACAATATCCATCCTGATTTTTTCAAGCTGGTTGATGACCCGCTCCAGTTCTTCTTTGACCGAGCTGCACTCTTTTCCAACCACCAGGTAGTCAATACTGACCCCCAGCACTTTTGACAGCACAATGATAATCTCAATCGAGCACCCAGACAGTCCTCGCTCAATTCGGCTTATGTAATGGCTTTCTACATTGAGGACAGAAGCCAGCTCGGCCTGCGTTATGTCTCTTTCTTTTCTTAAGGCACGAACCCGGTCTCCGAACTGCTCATAATCGAACCCCATAATGACTCCTTTCTGTCTGCGCTACCTTGCCGAAAAACAAAAGGCCCCGGCAAGGCAGAGCCTCTGTTCTGCAACAGAAACCCTTCCTCGCCGGTGGCCTCTCATGTAATGTCTGGTTTAACACACCGGTTCTGTCAAAGTATGTGACCTGAAGATGGATTTACGCAGCCTGTTTCATCTCAACCATTCCGTCGGCACACCGTATTCAATTTTCGTACCAAGTTTTGTTGTTACGCCTCCTTTTCGGAGGTGTAGAGATCAATCTGCGTATGACGTCGGCCGATTTTTCTTCTGACTACCACAGCGCGGCATCTTGTACATGTGTTTTTGACGGTTCCATTCTCCGACAGATGTGCTTGCGACTCTCTGCCGCAGTTCGGACAATAGAACGGAAATGCTGTCCAAATTTTTTTATCCATCTTTCAACTACGCCTCCTGTAAAAAAATATTTTTTCTCACCCCATATTTCGACAAATTGTTCTTTGCCACTATGGTATACTGGGTTTAAAATTTATTTCGACCCTATGCAATCAATGAATTTCAACCTTGCATACTTTGTATCAATCCAGTATAATGGAGGAAAGTGAAAGTTGTAGCAACATTATATGCAACACGTTAGCATATGTCAAGAGTTTTTTCAACTTTATTGATCTAAATTTCAAGGCACATCAGGCTTCATGTTTGTTTAATGATGCGATCAGGCGACTGCGAGGTTAATGAGGATGAAATTTGGCGAAAAATTACATAACTTACGGAAACAAGCAGGGTTAACTCAGGCTGAGCTTGCCAAAATTCTTGGCGTCCATCCCCGTACCGTAATCGGATATGAGCGGGATGGACGTTATCCCAAGGATAACAACGCTTACAAGAAGCTGGCCGACACTTTTCATGTACCCGTCCAATACTTTTATGACGATGAGTCTTTTGAGAACGATGCTGCTTCCACCTATGGTGAAAGCGGCAGAAAAGAAGCAAAACAGCTTGCCATGGAACTCTCTGAAATTTTCGCCACAGGAGAACTGTCTGCTGAAGATATGGATAACATCATGTATGTGATGCACCGTGCTTATTTTCAATACCGTGAACAAAAGCGTGAACAGGAAAGGCTTTCCCTGGAAACCTGCTAGTTTCTCTTAGCTGCTGTCATACAGCGATGAGGTTTATTTATGGATTCTACCTTTATCCACCAAAAGGCAAATGAACTGGTTCAGCGTGCTGGATCGAGAGACCTGCGCACCATTGCAAAGACCGTGGGAATGGACGTGACGGAGATGCCCTTTAACACGATTTCGGGCTTCTTCACGTTCAAATGGGATTTGTACCAAGTTGTTATCAATGTTGCGCTGGATCGGCAGACCAAACAGATGGTATGCGGTTATGCACTGAGCCGTTTTGCTGAAGCCTATCTTTTCCCTGATAGAGTTTCCCATTCGATGAATTTCATTTCGCCGGCACATTTGGTTGAATACGAGGCCAATGCGTTTTCTTCTCATCTGATGCTTGACAGCGAAGAAGTTTACCATCTCACGAAACTTGGATACAATGTGCAGCAAATTGCTGCGATGACCAAACGCCATCTTCATACGATTCTTGTCAAGCTCCTCGCACTTTATCACATGGGATACGATATGACTCACTATTACCGCCTGCACAGTGAATTCCTGCAAGCACATCAGGAACTTGCTCATTTCAGTTTTTGCCCCTAAATGCAAAAATCGGACGCTGAGCGACACCTGCACGGAGTTTTAGCGACACCCTGCCGGAGAGCCAGCGACACCTCACCGCCCTAAAGCGACACCCCTGTGGCACATATAAAAGCTCTGCCAGCCAAACCGGCCAGCAGAGCCCAGGTCAACTTTCTTCAGGAACAGGAATACCGTTTTCTGTCAGGACGTTTTCCAACTGTCGAATCCTCTCGCGCT
>NZ_NFKB01000079.1:0-9252 GCF_002160175.1 Faecalibacterium sp. An192 | reverse complement strand
TCCGCTCCGCTGGGGCCAGAGGGCCAGGGAGGGGGTTTCGACTCCCCCTCCCTAGGCCCTCTGGACTCCCTACCCACCCTAACGACCAGGGGAGACCCCTGGACCCAGACAGAGTGGTCGCTCTGGGCAAAAGCCTAAAAAAACACGACGGCCTTGGCTCGTGAAAACTTCGAGCGCTTACAAAAGACGGCCCGGTTTTTTCTTAACGTCTTTTGCCCGCCGCTCCGATTGAGACCACATGCCCGCTTTGGCGGGCTGGCGGTTCGGTGTGTCTTTTGGTGCTGTAGGGCGCAGACTTTGAAATTGCAAGGTGATACCCTTTTATGATCTAAACCCACCCAACCACCCAATAGAGGAACCCCCAGCCCTGCGGGCTCGCCCCCGTGGGGCTCTAAATTTCTGGCTGCTCCTTTTGTCCATCAGCGCTGCGGATTTATTATCAATAGTGGCTTCCCCAGGTTTCCAAACACATAAAAACAACCCCCGCCCAGAGATGGACGAGGGTTGTTGCATTTTTACAGGTTTTTCAGCGCGTACCGGATGAGAGAATCAGGTCAAAACGGGCTTTGCATCGTACCGCGCCACAGGCGCAAACGCCGGGAGCGAGCTGCAAACACAGCGACCGCGTCCAGTGGACGATACAGGGAGCTGTGTTTGGCGCAGCGCTCCGGTTTTTGCAAGCGCCATCTCTGGCGCGCCGCAAAAATCGGCTAAGCGCAAGAGTGGCGTAACGGCCCCGCGGAGCTTTTGGAGACCCGCAAACTTCATGGTACACATTGAAAGCTTTTTGGTTACTTTTTCTCGAAAAAGTAACTTAGTACATCCCGCCCATGTCACCGCCGGCAGGAGCAGCGGGAGCCGGGGGTTCCGGCAGATCGGCCACCAGGCTCTCGGTGGTCAGGACCATCTCAGCCACCGATGCGGCGTTCTCCAGAGCCGAACGGGTCACCTTGGTGGGATCGACGATGCCTGCGGCAATCATGTCCTCCACAAAGACCTCGTTCTGAGCGTCGAAGCCGTAGTTGGGCTTGCCGGCAGAGACGATCTTGTCGATGATGACGCTGCCCTCCAGGCCGGCGTTCAGGGCGATCTGGCGCAGAGGTGCCTCCAGAGCCTTCAGGATGATGCGGCCGCCGGTCTTCTCGTCACCCTCCAGGGTGTCGCACAGAGCCTTGACGGCAGGGATGGCGTTGATGGGAGCGGTGCCGCCGCCGGCGACCACGCCTTCCTCCACAGCTGCCTTGGTGGCGTTCAGGGCGTCCTCAATGCGCAGCTTCTTGTCCTTCATCTCCACCTCGGTGGCAGCGCCAACCTTGATGACAGCCACGCCGCCGGCCAGCTTGGCCAGGCGCTCCTGCAGCTTCTCGCGGTCGAAATCGCTGGTCGCGGTCTCGATCTGGCTGCGGATCTGGCTGACGCGGGCCTGGATGGCGTCCTTGTCGCCGTAGCCGCCCACGATGGTGGTGTTCTCCTTGCTGACCTTGACCTGACGTGCACGGCCCAGCATCTGCAGGGTGGCATCCTTCAGCTCATAGCCCAGGTCGGCGGAAATCACGGTGCCGCCGGTCAGGGTGGCGATATCCTGCAGCATCTCCTTGCGGCGATCGCCGAAGCCGGGAGCCTTGACGGCCACCACGGTGAAGGTGCCGCGCAGGCGGTTGACGATCAGGGTGGACAGAGCCTCGCCCTCGATGTCCTCGGCAATGATCAGCAGCTTCATGCCGTTCTGGACGATCTGCTCCAGCAGGGGCAGCAGGTCCTGAATGACGCTGATCTTGCGGTCGGTGATCAGGACGACGGCGTCGTCCAGCACGGCCTCCATCTTGTCGGTGTCGGTGACCATATAGGGGCTCAGGTAGCCGCGGTCAAACTGCATGCCCTCGACGATCTCGCTGTAGGTCTCGGCGGTGGCCTTGTTCTCCTCGATGGTGATGACGCCGTCGGCGGTGACCTTCTCCATGGCCTCGGCAATCAGCTTGCCGATCTCGGGGTCGCCGGCAGAAATGGTGCCGACGCGGGCGATGTCATTGGCACCGTTCACCTTCTGGCTGTGGGCCTTGATGGCCTCCACAGCGGCGGCCACGGCCTTGCTCATGCCGCGGCGGATATCCATGGGATTGGCGCCGGCGGCCACGTTCTTCATGCCCTCATTCACCATGGCCTGGGCCAGGACGGTGGCGGTGGTGGTGCCGTCGCCGGCGGCGTCGTTGGTCTTGGTGGCGACTTCCTTCACCAGCTGGGCGCCCATGTTCTCAAAGGCATCCTTCAGCTCGATCTCCTTGGCGATGGTCACGCCGTCGTTGGTGATGACCGGGGCGCCGTACTTTTTGTCCAGCACCACGTTGCGGCCCTTGGGGCCCAGGGTGATCTTGACGGTATTGGCCAGGGTATCAATGCCGGCACACAGTGCCTTGCGGGCGTCCTCGCCCTGCTTAATCTGCTTTGCCATAAGGTATCTCTCCTTTTCAATCAAAAGCGGCTGCGCCGCGAAATGGTCTTATTTTGCAGTGAAAGGGATGACTTACTCCTCCACGATGGCCAGAATGTCGCTCTGGCGCACGATGGTGCACTCCTCGCCGTCCACCTTGACCTCGGTGCCCGAGTACTTGCTGGTGAGGACCTTGTCGCCCACCTTCACGGTCATGACGACTTCCTTGCCGTCCACGGTGCCGCCGGGGCCCACCGCGATAACCTCAGCCACCTGGGGCTTCTCCTTGGCGCTGCCGGTCAGGATGATGCCGCTCTTGGTGGTCTCCTCGGCCTCCACGGTCTTGATGACAACACGGTCTGCAAGAGGAATAATCTTCATAAGTCTTGCCCTCCTATTTAAAAACTCATTGATAACATCTTTGGGGGGAAGGGTTCGGGGAACCGCTTTCCGCTTAGCACTCTGTTTCCCTGAGTGCTAAGAGTATTGTACTCATCTTGAGGGGAAAAATCAAGGGCTTTTGCCCATTTTTTTGTTAAGTTTTTATGACAAAATGCCAAAACGGCCCTGCGCCGTTCCAAATCAGCGCAGAGCCGTCTGTTTTTACCGTGCCGCGGCGGCGCGGGCGGCGGTGAACCGCTCATAGGGGCCCCGGGGCAGCACAATCCGGCCCGCCCCCGGCCGCACCGAAATCTCCAGCTTGTCCACCGGCGCGCACTCCCCGTCCGCCGTTGCGATGACGGGGCCCCGGCCGTCGGCCAGGGTGATGGTGAGCCGCTGCACACGCCGGAAAATCAGGTAGGGCGCCAGGTCGGGGGCGACCTCCTGCCCGGCGAAGTGCAGGCCCTTTTTGTACCGGCTGAGCAGGCTGAGGATTTTCAGCCGGCTCACCTTCCGCACCGCCACCAGTTCCAGCCATCCGTCGTCGGGGCAGGCGTTGGGCGCCGCACGGAAGCCGCCGCCGTAATCTTTGGTATTGCAGACGGCGCACAGCAGCACGTCGTCCTCCAAGGTCTGGCCGTCGGCCTCAAACCGCATCCGCCGGCCCAGCGGCCCGCAAATCTGCTTGACCGCCGACAGCAGATAGGCGGCCTCGCCGTGAAACAGGGGATTTCTGCGGTAATCGGCGGCTCCCAGGGCCACCTGGGCGTCCAGGCCGGCGGCACACACCGCCGCCGACAGGCCCAGGCTGGTGTCCATCAGGTCGATGGGCACCTCCCCGCCCGCCAGCTGGGCGTCCAGGTCCAGAAACTCCTCCTTCACCCCGAAGGTGCGGAGAAAGTCATTGCCGCTGCCCGCCGGGATGCAGCCCACCGCCGCGTTGGGGTAGGGGCTGGCCCCGGTGAGGGCCTCATTAAAGGTGCCGTCCCCGCCGGCGGCAAAAATCCGGACCGGCTCCCCGGACCGGGCAGCCTGGGCCGCCAGTTCCCTGGCGTGGCCCTTGTATTCGGTGCGGCGGATCTCCCAGCCGGACGCCGGAACCCCCGCCCGGTCCAGCGCCGCCCGGGCCGCACGGTCCAGCAGGGCGGTGCGGTCCTGACGTCCCGCCGCCGGGTTGAGCAAAAACAAATAGCGCATCGATGCCTCCCATGGCCTCCCGCCGGGCGGGAGGGTGATGGCACCAGTATACCGTTTTGGGCGGGGTTTGTAAATCCGGTTTTGCCCTTGACAGAGCCGCCCCGCCGTGCTATCCTATCCCTGAAAACAACGGAAAGGGGTGGAAGGATGCGTCACTTTGCCTGCTGAGGATTGAAACCGCGCGGCCGGGCCGGACTGGGCCATGCTGCGCCTGCCTGCAGGAAAAGTGTACCCATCCCTCCCCCCCTTTGTGCTTTGCATAGGGGCAGTGTCTGCCATGTCCGGCCGCGGGAGGTGTTTCCTGCGGCCTTTTTGCTTGCTCAAAGGAGGTCTGCCCCATGGCACAAATTTCCATCGAACATCTGTCCTTCTCCTATCCGTCCAGCTTTGACCCCATTTTCACCGACGTCAGCCTCACTCTGGACACCAGCTGGAAGCTGGGTTTCGTGGGGCGCAACGGGCGGGGCAAAACCACCTTTCTCCGGCTGCTGACGGGCCAGTACGAATACAGCGGCCGAATCGTCTCCCCGGTGGGGTTCGACTATTTTCCCTTCCCGGTCCCGGCGCCGGAACGGCCCGCCGCCGAGGTCCTGGCCCCGCTGTGTCCCGATGCCGCCGGCTGGCAGCTGGAACGGGAACTGTCCCTGCTGGGGGTGCATCCCGGGGCGCTGGACCAGTCTTTCTCCACCCTCTCCAACGGGGAACAGACCAAGGCCCTGCTGGCCGCCCTGTTTCTGCGGGAGGGGCGGTTTCTGCTCATCGACGAGCCCACCAACCATCTGGACGCCGCCGCCCGGGCCAAAGTGTCGGCCTATCTGGGGCGGAAACAGGGCTTTATCCTGGTATCCCACGACCGGCGGTTTCTGGACGGGTGCGTGGACCACATTCTGGCCCTGAACCGGGCCGACATCCAGCTTCAGAGCGGGAATTATTCCGCCTGGCAGGCCGGCTTTGACCAGCAGCAGGCCCGGGAACTGGCCCAAAACGAAAAACTGAAAAAGGACATCCGCCGTCTGGAAGCCTCGGCCCGGCGCACCGCCCTGTGGGCCGGCCGGGTGGAGGCCAGCAAGATCGGGGCGGCGGACAAAGGGTATGTGGGCCACAAGGCCGCCAAGATGATGAAGCGGGCCAAAACGGTGGAGGCCCGCCAGCACAAGGCCATGGAGGAAAAGGCGGCCCTGCTGAAAAATCAGGAGACCGCCGAGCCCCTCCGGCTGGCCCCGCTGGTCCACTTTGCCCCCACCCTGGCGGCCTTTTCCGACGTGACGGTCTGTTACGACGGGCGGACGGTCTGCGGGCCGGTGAGCTTTGAGGTGACCCAGGGCAGCCGTGTGGCCCTGTGCGGCGGCAACGGCAGCGGCAAAACCAGCCTGCTGCGGCTGCTGGCGGGGGAAAACGTCCCCCACACCGGCACGGTCGCCACCGCCCCGGGACTGGTGATTTCACAGGTGCCCCAGAACGCCGCCGGTCTGGCCGGCAATCTGCGGGACTACGCCCGGGCCGAGGGCCTGGACGAAAGCCTGTTCAAAGCCATTCTGCGGAAGATGGATTTTTCCCGGGTCCAGTTTGAAAAGGACATGGCCGGCTTTTCCAGCGGACAGAAGAAAAAGGTGCTGCTGGCCCGGAGTCTGTGCCAGCGGGCCCATCTGTACCTCTGGGACGAGCCGATGAACTTCATCGACTTGTACACCCGCCTGCAGCTGGAGCGGCTGCTGGGAGAAACCAGTCTCACCCTCCTGTTTGTGGAGCACGACGCCGCATTCCGGGAGGCCATCGCCACCCGGACGGTGAACCTGTAACCTTTTATACCGTGGCGGTGTCGTCGGCAATGAGCATCACGCTGCCGTCGGCGGAACAGTCGGCGGTATAGTGGGCGCCGGGCCGGGCCGAGCCGGATGCGATCCGGTCGGCCAGAGCCTGTTCCACCGCACGGTCCACCTGGCGTCGGAGTTCCCGGGCCCCGTAGGGACTGGCGGCTTTGGACGCCAGGGCCTGGCACACCCCCGCGGTATGGGTCAGGGTATAGCCGCTGCGGGCGGCCCGCTGTTCCAGCTGGCCCAGCAGGCGGTCCGCGATGCGGCACAGGCTCTCGGCACCCAGGGGCCGGAACACAATCATTTCGTCCAGGCGTCCCACCAGCTCGGGCCGGAAAAAGCCCTTGGCCTCGGCGATGGCGGCGGCCGACTGCTTTTCAAAGGCGGCCTCCTGGCCGGCGGCAAAGCCCAGGGGCGCAGACTGGCCCGCCAGGAACCGGGCTCCCAGGTTGGAGGTCAGCAGGATAATGGTATTGGTGAAATCCGCCTTCCGGCCCATGGAGTCGGTGAGGCAGCCGTCCTCCAGAATCTGCAAGAGAATATTCTGAATATCCGGATGGGCCTTTTCGATCTCGTCGAACAATACCACGCTGTAGGGACGGCGGCGCACCGCCTCGGTGAGCTGGCCGCCCTCATCGTGGCCCAGGTAGCCCGGAGGCGCGCCCAGCAGCCGGGCCACCGTGTGGGATTCCTGGTACTCGGACATATCGAATTTCAGAAGGGCCTTTTCGCTGCCGAACCAGCTGCGGGCCAGGGCCTTGGACAGGGCGGTCTTGCCCACACCGGTGGGCCCCAAAAACAGCAGCGCCCCAATGGGCCGGCCCGGCTCCCCCAGTCCGGTGCGGCTGCGCCGGATGGCGGCCGCCACCGCCGCCACCGCCTTGTCCTGGCCCACCACTTCCTGGCCCAGACGGAATTCCAGCAGGGCCAGACGTTCCCGTTCGGCCTCCCCTACCCGCTCGGCGGGGACGCCGCTGGACCGGGCCACCACCTGGGCCATGTCCTCCCGGGTGAGGGCGGGGGCGGTACGGCCCTCCCGCTCGGCCCGGATGCGGGCCGCCGCGCAGGCCTCGTCCATCAGGTCGATGGCCTTGTCGGGCAGGCTGCGGCCGGGCAGGTACCGCACCGACAGTTCCACCGCGTCGTCCAGGGCATCCGGCGATATCAATACCCCATGATACCGCTCATACCGCGGCGCCAGCCCCGCCAGGATATCCCGGGCCTGGGCCGGGGTGGGTTCCTCGATCTGGACCCGCCCAAACCGGCGTTCCAGGGCGGGGTCCTTCTGGATATGGGTGCGGAACTCCTGATTGGTGGTGGCGCCGATCATCTGCAGTTCCCCGCGGGCCAGCACCGGTTTCAGGATGTTGGCGGCGTCGATGGCGCCTTCCGCCGCGCCCGCACCCACGATGGTATGGAACTCGTCCACAAACAGGATCACCCCGCCGTCCCGCACCAGTTCTTCCAGCAGGCCCTTGAGCCGTTCCTCAAAGTCGCCCCGGTATTTGGTGCCCGCCACCAGGCTGGCCATATCCAGGGCCAGCAGACGCCGGCCCTGGAGGGCCCGGGGCACGTCCCCCGCCGCGATCCGCTGGGCCAGGCCCTCGGCCAGGGCGGTTTTGCCCACCCCCGGCTCCCCCACCAGGCAGGGGTTATTCTTCTGGCGGCGGCAGAGAATCTCAATCATCCGGTCCAGCTCCTTGTCCCGGCAGAACACCGGGTCCAGGTCGCCTTCGGCGGCCCGGCGGGTCAGGTCCCGGCAATATTTATCGCTGGCCCGGCTGCCTCTGGGCACGCTGGCCGACGCCCGGGGCTGAATGGGCAGGGTCAGCTGGCCCGACAGCTGGCGGCATTCCCGCACCGCCTCGCTGAGCTGCACGCCCATGGACGCCAGCATCACCCCCGCCGTACAGCCTCCATCCTCCAGGATGGCGCAGAGCAGATGCTCCGGCTCGGCCTTGGGCTGGCGGGCGTTCTGGGCGTCGATGAGGGCGTAATCCATGGCCCGCCGCAGTTCCGGGGCCACGTCCTGACGCCGCAGACGCCGCGGCGCACCCTGACGTCCATCCGCCACCTGGCGGCGGACCTCCTGTTCCCGAATATTCTTGCCGGCCAGAAACCGGCTGGCCGGGCCCCGGTCCTGCTGCAATATCGCCAGCAGCAAGTGCCCCGTATCCGCCCGGCTGCACCCGAAATTCCCCGCCAGCTGGACGGTGCTCTCCAGCACCTGTTCCGCCTGGCGCGAAAAACCTTTGCCCCATCCTGCACTGAAATGTTCCAAGAATCCCATGGCCTGCTCCCATCCCGGCGTTGTTCGCCGCTTCGTCAACAACTCCAGTATAGACCGGTCGGGCGGAAAAAAATCAGCTGTTTTTGGCGCAGGAACCCAAACCGGGCAAACATGGGCTTTTCCGGGCACCAAAACCGGGTTGACCGCTCCTTGGCCCGGGTTCACTGCACCCACCTGGGGCGGCATCTGCTTTTTTCACGTCAGGTCGTCTTTCAGGCCCAAAAGATAATCCGCGCTCACTCCATAATACCGGCACAGGGTCACCAGGTGCCGGATGGGCAGTTCATTGGCGCCCCGCTCATAGCGGGCATACATGGTCTGGGAAGTGCCCAGCACCTGGGCAATCTCCCGCTGGGTTTTATCGCGGTCCTCCCGCAGGTCCCGCATCCGCTTGATATACTCCATCTCCATCCTCCGTTTCCCTTGGATGGAAAAAGTATAGGTTAATAAACATCTTTACTATTGACTTTAGTAAATATTTGTACTAAAATTCAAATCAGCCCAGATTCATCCGACATCACAAAGGAGGGGTCCGACATGGGGATTCTATCTGCGCTGCTCCAGTCCGTCCGCATCTACTGGGTCTTTTATCTCTACAGCATGGACTGGCTCCTAACCGAGGTGCTGTAAAGGGAAACCCCCGGGTACACACTGTATCCGGGGGTTTGGTATGCCATTGCTTTACCGCCCTACCTTTAACACTCTGTTTCTTTTTCCTTTTTGTCCGCTCCGCTGGGGCCAGAGGCTGCGGAGCCGAGGCGCTGCCTGCGGCAGATACAGCCGAGGCGGAGCAGGGGCAAACACAGCGACCGCGTCCTGTGGACGAAACAGGGAGCTGTGTTTGGCGCAGTGCTCCAATTTTTACAAGGGCATTTATGCCCGCAGAAAAAATTGGTTAAGCACAAGAGGACAGCGGTCTGCTTTTTGCGAGGGCGCGACGACGCCCGAAGCAAAAACAGGGCACCGCAACCCGGAGCAGTGCTCCAATTTTTACAAGGGCATTCATGCCCGCAGGAAAAATTGGCTAAGCACAAGAGGACAGCGGTCTGTCTTTTGCGAGAACGCGACGACGCCCGAAGCAAAAACAGGGCACCGCAACCCGGAGGAGGGATAGTTTTCTTGTGCTTTGCCGCTCTACCCTT